>NZ_JBWKNI010000009.1:0-215084 GCF_059415485.1 Caulobacter sp. GW821-FHT10C03
GGAGAAGGTGGCGGCCGAAGGCCGTCGGATGAGGGGTCTCTCAAACTTGAGACGCATCACCCGGCCTGACCGCCGCACGCAGCTTCGAGGTCTGAGAGACCCCTCACCCGACCCTGCTCCGCAGGGCCACCCTCTCCCGCAAGGGGAGAGGGATTCGGCACTGCCGGAAAACACCTGGGTCCCCGCTTTCGCGGGGATTTTACGGGAGGGAGGTGGAAACGCCCCACCCAAATACTCTCGTATTATGGGATTTATGCTCACAAAATGAGTAGCCAACCCCGTGGATCGCCCTATGGTCTGACCAATTCGACCAAGCTGCCTGACAGCGAAGCGATCTGGAGGAACTCATGCGGCTGGCGTCGCTGCTCATCGGTCTGGCCGTCGCCGTGTTCGCCCTGCCCGCCTGGGCGCAGGAGGCCTGGGTCACCGACAAGGCCTCGCGCGGCGCCTTTCAGATCGCCGACGCCGAGATCCTCTATTCGCAAGGCGACGATCCGCTCGTGGGCCTGGCGGTCCAGGACCTGCGCGACGACTTGGCGGCCATCACCGGCAAGACCCCTCGCCTCTCGACGGATGCGCCCAAGGGCCGGACGGCGATCCTGGTCGGGACGCTGGGCAAGAGCCCGCTGATCGACGGGCTCGTGCGCGACAGAAAACTGAAGGTCGACGACCTGCGCGGCCGTTGGGAGGGCTTCCTGATCACCGTGGTCGAGAACCCCGCGCCCGGCCTCGACCGCGCCCTGGTGATCGCGGGCGGCGACCGAAGGGGTACGGCCTACGGCGTCTACGACCTGAGCCGGGCCATCGGCGTCTCGCCCTGGACCTGGTGGGCCGATGTTCGGCCGAGCAGGCGCAAGGCGCTCTACGTCGCCGCCGACACCCGCCGCGTCGAGGCGCCGTCGGTGAAGTATCGCGGGATCTTCATCAACGACGAGGACTGGGGCCTGCAGCCGTGGGCGGCCAAGACCTTCGACCCGGCCTATGGCGACATCGGCCCCAAGACCTACGAGAAGGTGTTCCAGCTGCTGCTGCGGCTGAAGGCCAACACCCTGTGGCCGGCCATGCACGAGGTCAGCAAGCCGTTCAACGCCGACCCGGCCAACGCCGCCCTGGCCGACCGCTGGGGGATCGTCATGGGCTCGTCCCACGCCGAGCCGATGCTGCGCAACAATGTCGGCGAGTGGAAGGCCGGCGCGGAGGCCTACAACTACGCGGCCAATCCGGACGGGGTGCTCGACTACTGGCGCCAGCGGGTGAAGGCCAACGGCGGCTACGAGAACATCTACACCCTGGGCATGCGCGGCATCCACGACTCCGGCATGGTCGGCGGCGGCGACATCGACGGCCAGCGGACGCTGCTGGAGAAGATCATCGCCGACCAGCGCGGCCTGATCCGCGACCATGTCGATCCCAAGGTCGAGACCGTTCCGCAGGCCTTCACCGCCTACAAGGAGGTGCTGGACGTCTATCGCTCGGGGCTGAAGGTTCCGGAGGACGTGACCATGGTCTGGCCGGACGACAATTTCGGCTACATCCGCCAGCTGCCCAATGCCGAAGAGCGAAAGCGCTCGGGCGGATCGGGCGTCTACTATCACCTCTCCTATCTGGGCGCGCCGCTGTCGCACCTGTGGCTGTCGACCACGCCGCCGGCCCTGGTGATCGAGGAGATGGGCCGGGCCTGGGACCTGGACGCGCGCAGGCTGTGGATCGCCAATGTCGGCGACATCAAGCCAGCCGAACTGGGGACGCAGCTGTTCCTCGACATGGCCTGGGACGTTGACGGGGTGCGCAAGCTGGGCGCGCGCGGCTACGAGGCGCGGTTCGCTCGCGAGGTGTTCGGAGCCGAGCGCGCCGAGGCGATCGCCGGGATCCTGGCCGAGCACCATCAGCTGAACTTCGAGCGCAAGCCCGAGCACCTGCAATGGTTCTGGGGCCGGGGCGCGAGCCCGCGCTCGAGCCCGCTGTCGGTGGCGCAGGCGGATGCGCGGCTGGCGCGGTTCGACGCCCTGGTCGCGTGGCTGGACCGCGAGGGCGCGAAGATCCCCGCCGCGCAGCGCGACGCCTGGTTCGAACTGGTGGACTATCCGGTGCGGGCGGCCGCGGCGGCCAACCACCGCGTCTTCGACGCCGAGGCCTTCGACCGGCTGATCGGCAGCCGGCCCGAGGAAGCCCGCCGCCGCGCCGACAAGGCCCGGGCGGCGGACGCGGAGATCGCCGCCCTGACCCGCCGGTTCAACAATGAGGTCGCCGGCGGCAAGTGGCGCGGCATCCTGTCGGTCGAGCCGGCCGACGGCCAGTGGACCTCGTTCCGGCAGAAGCCGTTCGTCGCCCCGGCGGCGGACGCCACCACGCCGCGCCTGGCGCCCTTCCCGCCGACCGACACCGACGTGATCGTGGTCGAGGCCGAGACGACGCGCGGCCCAGGCTGGCGTCGGCTGGAAGGCGTGGGACGCGGCGGAGCGGTGATGGTGGCGGGGGTCGTGACCGAGCCGTCGCGGACGCTCGCGCAGGCCGGGCCGGCGCTGGACTATGCGATCACCCTGCCGGCCGGCGCCTGGTCGCTGGACCTCGATTTGCTGCCGACCTTCCCGCTTAACGGCCAGACGGCGCTGCGGCTGGCGGTCTCGACCGACGGCGGCGCGCCCGTGGAGGTCGCGGCATCGCGCAAGGTCGGCGACAAGGCCTGGGCCGAGGGGGTGCTGGACGGGCGGGTGCGGGTGTCGTCGGGCGTGACGCTGTGCGGCGGGAAGCGGACGGTGCGGGTGGCGCAACTGGATCCGGGGGTGGCGCTGGACGCGCTGGTGCTGCGGCCGGCGGCGGGCTGTCCACGGTGATCCTTCTCCCCTTGCGGGAGAAGGTGGCGGCGAAGCCGACGGATGAGGGGTCGCGCAGACGAAAACGCCGCGACGGCGGATCGGCTGTCGCGGCGTTGAATTTCTGAGAGACCCCTCACCCGACCTCGCTCCGCGAGGCCACCCTCTCCCGCAAGGGGAGAGGGATCAGTGGGCGGCTTCGAAGGCCTCGAAGTCCCGCTCCAGCTTCCATTGCAGCTGCGCCTTCGGGTTCGCGCCCAGGAACGCCTCGCAGGCCTTGCCCGGCTTGGCGCATTCGGCCGCGCCGCGCAGGCTTTTGCCCGGCACGAAGGCGTATTCCAGGCTGTCGCGGGCGATGACCTTGAGGTCGCGATAGGTCAGGCCCTGCTCGGTCGCGGCGCGCAGATATTCGTTGGTCAGGTCGATGCGCGAGACGCCCTCGTCGTCGGTCGACAGCACCACCGGCACGCCGGCCTTGCGGTAGAGGTGCAGCGGATGGTCGGCGCCCTTCACGCCGAGGATGACGTCGTTGCTGGTCAGGTTGATCTCGACGGCGACCTTGTCGCGGGCCATGCGCTTGAGCAGTTCGCGCGCGTCGGCCTCGTGGGCGATGTCGACGCCGTGGCCAATGCGCGCCGCGCCCGCCACCTCGACCGCCTCGCGGATGTGGAACGACAGATCGCGCGGCGGGACCAGGCCCAGGGTCAGCTCGCCGGCGTGCAGCGACAGCTTCACCTTCGGATAGCGGGCGTGCAGGTAGCCCAGCATCCGCATGTGCAGGCGGTAGTCGGCCAGGGAGGTCGGGTTGTCTTCCGGGGCGACGATGTTGACCCCGACGAAGCGCGGGTCGCCGTCGGCCAGGGCGAAGGCGGCCGTCAGCTGGGCGAACACCACCTGCGGCGGCAGGATCCGCACGGCGAAGGCCTGGTAGCCCAGCGCCACGGCGCAGGCGCCCTGGCGCGGCTTCTGGGTCTGGCAGCCCAGGCGGCGGTCGGACTCGACCTCGGCGGCGTCCATCTCGGCGCGGACCTTGGCCACGAGGTCGGGGACGCCCGGCTCCAGGGCGGCGAAGGCCTTGTCGAAGTCGCCGTCCCAGGCCGAACCGCGAACCTTGTTCACCAGGTCGTAGATGGCGCCGGGGTTCACCGAGGTTTCGACATAGCCGACATGGTCGCCGGCGGCGTATTCACGGACCACCGCCAGCATGGCCGGCAGGTTGTTCTCGGTGACCGCCCCGAAGCGGCCGAAGGTCGAGAAGAACTGGTCGTGGCCGGAGGCCTGGGCGCCGTCGGCGCCGGGGTTGTAGTTCAGCATCGACAGCGAGTTGAGCGCCCGGGCGTAGAGGGCCGGATCGGCCTTGGCCAGGCCCCGGGCCGGCTTGCGGCCGGGGGCGTCGCACGGCCCGCTCGCCAGCGCCGGCTGGACGTCTGTGGTGACGCAAAGGCCGTCGGCGTCGGCCCAGGCCAGGAAGTCCTCGGCGTAGGGCGTCCCCGACAGGTGGTTGTGCAGGTCGCCGCCCTTGGGCATGGCCTGGAGGAACAGGCGCAGGGCGGCGCGGTTCTTCAGCGCCGCGTCGAAGGCGGCCGATGCGCGCGCCTCGGCGGAGGGCGCGGGTGGAGCCGCCAGAGCGGGCGCCAGGGCGGACGAGAGCGTCAACAGCCCGGCCGCCATGGCGAGTCCACTCGCCAGCAACTTCATTCGCGCGCGCATCGACCGCCCCCTGATCCTTTCCGCCTACCGACGATGATTTGCGGCGTTTGGCAAATCAAGCGCGGCGGAAAGGACCGGACGGTGGTCGCGGCTAGAGGTTCAGCAGCGGGAACCGCTCGGCCGCGCGGGCGGAGACCGAGGCGTCGGCCGACAGGCCAAGACCCGCGCCGGCGCCCAGCAGCCAGCCGGTCAGCAGCAGGCCTAGACCCGCATGGAAGGTCTGCAGGGTCTCGCGCAGGCCCTCGGCGCCGGGCTTGGTGAGGTCGAAGTCGGCCTGGCCGACCGCGCCGCCGTCGATGCTGCTGGTCCAACCGGTGGCCGAGGCGTCGTCCTCGTGGATCACCAGGCCGTCGTCATGGGCCGCGTCCAGGGCGTAGCCGTTGCCGCCCAGGGTGACGGAGAAGTCGCCCTTGGTCTGCTCGCTGACCCCGTCGATGACGATCGCCTGGTCGCCGCGGGTGACCACCACCTGCTCGGCGTAGGTCATGTTGTTCCACTTCGAGGTCTCGGTGTTGATGGTGATCTTCGTGCCGTTCTCGAGCTGAAAGGTGGTCGTGCCCCAGAAGTCGCCGATGTGCTCGCCGTTGTAGCTGACATGGGGGTCGCCCCAGACGCGGGTGGCGTTGCCGTCGGCGTCGCGCACGACGACCTCGGAATTGGCTTCGTTGATCGACAGGGTGTAGCCGTCGCCGATGTCGATCTCGGCCTTGCCCTCGCCGGGCATGGTGGCCGTGAAGGGCTGCTGGGCGGGCGCGGGCTGGAACAGGCCGGCGACGATGGCGCCCAGGGTGAACTGCATGGCGCCGAAGCTTCCCAGCGACTTGCCGAGCTCGGCCCCGATCCCGGTCAGGATCGCGCTGTTGATCGCCGTGCTCAGCGACCCGTTGATGGTGGTCATCGCTCCTACCCTCTCTCATCGCCGCCGTGCGGCCTGCGACGAAAGGTGGCGCCGAGCGGGGCCGTCGAGATAGCTGGGGCGTACCCCATCAGGGAAAACCCTAGCTCAGGTTTTTCCTTCTCCCCTTGCGGGAGAAGGTGTCATCCGAAGGATGACGGATGAGGGGTCTCTCAGATGAGCGACGCCCCGCCCGGCCTGAGCGCTGCACGCGGTTTTGAGTTCTGAGAGACCCCTCACCCGACCTCGCTCCGCGAGGCCACCCTCTCCCGCAAGGGGAGAGGGATCAGGGTTTCCCATCCAGTCCGCGAAGCACCTGCAGGATCGTCGAGGGCCGCGCGCCGATCTCGTTGAGGAGCAGCTGGACCAGCCCCGTCAGCATGGCCAGGACCACCGCCGTGGCGATCCACGACTTGATGGCCAGGCCCAGGGAGAAGACGTTGAGCTGCGGGGCGTAGCGGTTGATCAGGCCAAGGCCGCCGTCGACCAGGTAGAGCACGATCAGGGCCGGGGTCGACAGCATCACCGCCATCACCATCAGCCGCGAGAACTCGCCCTCGAACAGGGAAAGGCTGCGCAAGGACAGCATCGGCGTCAGGCTGCCGATCGGCCAGATGGCGTAGCTGTCGAGGATCACCCCGACCATCAGCAGCAGGCCGCCGGAGAACATGAAGACGAAGTTGGCCAGGCGGCCGAGAAACTCGCCGGTCAGCGAGGTCTGGTGGCCGCTGAGCGGATCGACGACCTGGGCCATGGTCGCCCCGACCTTGGCGTCGATGATCTGGCCGGCCGCCTCCAGCGCCCACAGCATGGTCCCGAAGAAGAAGCCGATGACCAGGCCGATCACCGCCTCCTTGCCGAAGATCAGGATCCACTGGACCGTCGGCAGCTCCATCTGGGCGACCTGCGGCTGAAGGGTGATGACGATGATCCCGAAGGCCAGGAAGATCGAGTTGCGCACCAGGGCCGGCACGGTCTCGGGCGACAAGAGCGGCAGCAGCATGAAGGCGGCCGCCACACGGGTCGCGCCGACCGCGAGCACCATGGTGTTGGAGAAGATCGCGCCCAGCCAGTCGGGCGTGTTCATCGGCGGACCATGGCCGGGAACTCGGTGAACACCCGGTCGCCGAAGCGATAGAGCGTGCCGCCCAGCAGGCTGGCGGTGACGAAGATGGTCAGCACGATGGCGAAGAACTTGGCCGCGTACTGCAGGGTCTGCTCCTGCAGCTGGGTGGCCGACTGGATGACCGCCACCAGCAGGCCGACCAGCGAGGCGGCGACGATCGGCGGGGCCGACAGGATCAGCACCAGCCAGAGGGCCTGGTTGACGAGCTCGATGGCCTGGGCGTTCAGCATGGCGCGGCCCTCCTTACGTGTAGGACAGCACGAGGCCGTGGGCGAGCTTCACCCAGCCGTCGATCAGCACGAACAGCAGAAGCTTGAACGGTAGCGACACCGTGGTCGGCGACAGCATCATCATGCCCATGGCCAGCAGGATGTTGGACACCACGAGGTCGATGATCAGGAACGGCAGGAAGATCAGGAAGCCGATCTGGAAGGCGGCCGCCAGCTCCGAGACGGTGAAGGCCGGGACGACGACGATGAAGTCGCGCTGGGTCAGGGCGCGGGCCGTTTCCGGGCCGTTGATGCGCTGGGCGGTCTTCAGGAAGAAGGCGCGCTCGCGGGGGGTGGAGTGCTTGATCAGGAACTCGCGCAGCGGCTCCTTGGCCTTGTCGGCGTAGGTGAACAGGGCCTGGGTGTCGCTGCTGACGGCGGCGATCGGTTTGACGCCCTGGTTGGCGGCGGCCATCTGCTGGCCGACCGGATACATGACGTAGAGCGTCAGGATCAAAGCCAGGCCGTTGAGCACGATGTTGGGCGGCACCTGCTGCAGACCCAGCGCATTGCGCAGCAGGCTGAGCGTGACGACGATCTTGGTGAAAGAGGTGACCATCACCGCCACGAACGGCGCCAGCGCCAGCAGGATGACGGTGATGAGGGCCGAGCCGGGCGAGAACTGCGAGAGGTCCATCTGTGCTCAGCCCTCGCCGCCTATGGTTTCGACCAGCACGCCCCAGGCCTCGCCGACCGGCACGAGGCGGCCGCGGGCGATGGGGCGGCCGCCGGCCAGCAGCACGGCGGGGGCGTCCTCGCGCGGGCCGGCCAGCACGACGGTCGCGCCGGGCCGCAGGCCGGACAGCTCCGACAGCGGCAGGCTGGCCTCGCCCAGCAGCACCTTTAGCGGCACGGGCAGGTCGGCGGGCGCGACCGGCGCGGCGTCGGTGGGAACCTCGTCCGTGGGGACGACGGCGATGTCGAGCGGCGGCGGAGCCATGGCGCTCTCCTCGATGGCGTTGAGCGTGAAGCGATGGTGGGAAAGGTCGAAGCGGCCGACGAGGCGGCGGTCGAACAGGGTCAGGCTGGCCAGGCCCGGGCGCGAGGCCGACAGCGGGGTCAGCACGATGTCGCCGGGGCGCAGCGAGGCGGCGGTGGCCGCCGGCAGCTCCGGGCCGTCCAGCACCAGCGGGCCGGCGGCGGGCACGGCCAGGTGCGCGCCGGGCGCCCAGGGATCGAAGATCGGCTCGGGCCAGGCGCGGGCGGCGTCGGGCTCGACGGCCAGGACCAGCCGGGCGAAGGGCGCGCCGTCCTGGGCCAGGGCCTCGACCGACAGGGCCAGCAGGCCGTCGGGCGCCTGGGCCTCGACGCCCAGGGGGGCGAGGCTCTCGGTGGTCGCCGCCTCGATGGCGGCCACGACCGGCTCGACGCGATCGAGGCCGATCAGCAGTTCGGCGTCGTCGGCCGGGGCGAAGGCGGCGCCGGCGAGCGCGCGGATCGACAGGCGCTGGCCGGCTTCGAACAGGATCCAGGGGCCGGGACCCGGCTCGGGGTCCAGTGAAACGCGGGTGACGAGCCCCGGCGCGCGCAGGGCGGCCAGCACGGCCAGGGCGCGGTTGCGGGCGACGAGGTCGGAGAGGTCGGCGGCGGGGCCCTCCCCCGCTTCGAGGTCGAGAAAGGCGCTCATGCGTCGTCGTCCACGCTGCCGGTGACGGCCATGCGCACCAGCCGGGTCAGGCTGGCGGCCTCCATCTTGGTCATGATCCGCGAGCGGTGCAGCTCGACGGTCTTGGGGCTGATGCCCAGCTCGTAGGCGATGACCTTGTTGACCTTGCCGGCCACCACCAGGGCCATGACCTCGCGTTCGCGGTCGGTCAGGCCGGCGACGCGGCGGGCGTAGGCCTCCTGGCCGGCCGAGACGACGGGCCGGACCTGGGCGAAGGCCCGTTCGAGCGCGGCCTCCAGGGCCGCTTCCTGGAACGGCTTCTCCAGGAAGGTGACAGCGCCCTTCTGCATGGCCTCGACGGCCAGGGGCACGTCGCCGTGGCCGGTCATGAAGATCACCGGCCGCTGGCAACCTCTGGCCTTCAGGGCGTCGAGCAGCTCCAGCCCCGACATGTCGGGCATGCGCACGTCCAGCAGCAGGCAGGCGTCGGCCGGCGGCTCGCCGGCGTCGAGAAAGGCCCGGGCGCCGTCGAAGGTGGAGACGGCGTAACCCAGGCTCTCCAGCCACCAGGCGGCGGACTGGCGGAACTCGCCGTGGTCGTCGACCAGGCAGACCGCGCCGAGCGACGGCGGCGGGACGTCCGGCGCGGGCGTAGATGTCGATGCAGAGGGGGTGGTCATGGCTCCTCCTGACGCGCCGCGGGCAGCGCGATGTGGAATACGGTTCCCCCCTCGGGATCCGGGGCGTGCCAGAGCCGCCCGCGATGCAGTTCGACGATCGAGCGGCAGATGCCGAGACCCACGCCCATGCCGCCGGGCTTGGTCGAGAAGAACGGCGAGAACATCCTGTCGGCGGCGGCCGCGTCGACGCCGGGACCGCTGTCGGCGACGATCAGCTCGACCATGCGGTCCGAGCCTTCCATGGGCCGGGCGGCGATGGTCAGGCGGCGCGGGCCGGGCCGGCCGCGCATGGCGTCCAGGCCGTTGCGGGCCAGATTGACCAGCACCTGCTGGATCATCACCGCATCGCCCAGCACCGGCGGCAGGGCGTCGAAACGCGCGCGAGCGACGACCTTGTCGCGGGCGATCTCCCAGTCGAGCAGGTCCAGCGTGGCGCGGACCAGTTTGGGCAGGTCCAGCGGCTCGACCTGGGGCTGGCGCTGCTCGACGAAGGAGCGCATCCGCTGGATGACGCCCGAGGCGTAGAGCGCCTGCTCGGCGGCGCGGTCGAGGGCCTCGACGCCCTCCTCCTTCGACAGCGCGCCGCGCGACAGCCGGGCCTTCAGCCCCCGAGCGATGTTGGCGATCGAGCCGATCGGCTGGTTCAGTTCGTGGGCGATCATGGTCGCCATCTCGCCCACCGACATGACGCGCGAGGTCAGCAGCAGGCGTTCGCGGTCGGCCAGGCGCCGGGCCTCGGCCTGTCGGCGTTCGGCGGCGCTGGAGAGGATCAGGTGGATGCGGCCGTCGCCGGCGACGGTGCGCGCCTCGAAGGCCTGGCCGTCCAGGTCGAGCGGGTGCAGCCCGCCCTCCCCGCGCTGGGCCGCCTCGACCGCCGCCAGCAGGCCGCCGGACGGGGTCTGGCCGGGCGCGAGCCCCGCCGTCAGCCGCGCGAAGGCCGCCGTGCGCCAGGCCAAACGCGGTGTGGCGGCGTCCTCGAAGGCGGCGACGGCGAGGTCGAGCGCCTCCAGGGCCTCAGCCTCGGCCGAGTGGGCCAGCAGGGTGGCGAGGCCGGTCATGCGGCCTTGTCCCCGGCTAGGGAAAACCCGACTGGCGGCGGCGCGTTGATCTTCGTATCGAGAGACTGAAGGAGCACGCCATGTCCGCCAGCCGCATCGACGCCCCGTCCGTTTCCGGCGTCTGGAGCCACGGCCTTTCGGGGGTTTCCCCGGCCGGCGAGCCCTCGCGCGCTCAGGCCTTCGGCGACTTCTCCGGCTTCTCGCGCCAGGACGGCCGCATCGGCCTGTCGGGAGCCTCGCGCGACCTGGACGACGCGGCCCGCGCCGTGGCCGACCGCCTCACCGACGCCCGCGACAACGGCTTCGTCTGAAGCTAGCCTCACGGCGTGACCGCCGACCGCATCCTCAAATCCGAGCCCGACTGGTTCGGCGCCGCCCAGGCCCTGGTCGAGGGCCTGCAGGGCCAGCCGAGCCTTGACCGGCGCGTCGATGTGCTGGAACGCGTCTGCACGGACCTGGGCGATGCGCTCTATCCCGGCTTCGCCAAGCTGCTGGCGGCGGTGGCCCATTTCGGCGAGCCCGACGTCAAGGTGCTCGTCGCCGATGCGCTGGCCCAGGCCCTGCTGACCGCCCGCCTGCCCGCCGCGCGGGTGCCGGCCTGGGGCGCGGGGGGCTTCTCCAGTCTGGGTGTGGGCGGGCCGCTGCTGAGCAACAGCCGCAAGGTCGGTCCACTGGAGTTCCTTTGCGTCTGGCTGGTGCGCGACATCGCCGACGCGCCGCTGGACGCCGAGGCCTTCGAGACGGCGGCGACCTATCTGCTGGACCTCGTCTCGGCCTCGCCCAAGGCGGCCAGCCTCTACATCGGCAAGCTGCGGGCCGACGCCGCCGACCCGACCGAGGGCCTGCACAACGCCCAGAGCCGCCGGCTGATCGAGATCCTGGCCGAGCGCTGGGCAGCGGGGGATCCGCCGGCCGAGATCGCCCGCGCCGTGGCTCGGGCGGCGGAAGCTGATCGGGGGCGGTTCGGTTTGCCTTTGCGGTAGGGAGAGCCGGTCCTCCCAAATGATCCCGTCATTCCCGCCCTTGTGGCGGGAACCCCTGGCTCCGCTCGCAAGTGATGCGCCAGCGGCGTGTTGAGCACGCCGCCCCGACTGCCCTTGCGGCTGACAGAGGGGTTCCCGCCACAAGGGCGGGAATGACGGGAGTTGAGGAGGAGCCCGTTGCATCACCGCACCCTCCGGATCAACGCTTCCGGATCCAGGCCGTCGTCGGCCTCGACGAAGAGGTCGGCCAGGGCCAGGCCCCGCACCTCCAGCCGCTTGCGCAGGGCCTCCAGGGCCTTGGTCACCTCGGGCGTGGCGTCGGGACGGGCGGCCAGGGTCAGCGAGACCGCGCCGTCGGGACCGCGCGCCAGGCCCAGGCCCGTCAGCAGCGAGTTCTTGTCGGCCAGACCCAGGGCCAAAGCCTTGCGGTCGCCGCCGGCGGCGATCCAGGCCTGGTCCATGGCCGTGGCGAAGGCCTCGATCTCGGCGGCGCTGGCCGTGGCCGGCCCCGTCACGGGGATGTCGACCGACTCGCCGCCTTGGCGGGTCAGGGCCGCCAGGGCGTCGACGCCCGTGGGTTCGGAGGCGGAAGCCAAGTCCTTGAACTCGCGGGCCGGACCCAGCAGGGCGGAAAGATCGACTGAGGTCCCCTCCTCCTTCTCCTCGCGCTCGGCCTCCTTCTGGCGCTCGCCGCGGGCCGGCTGGCGGGCGGCGGGCTCGCGACGGTCGGCGGCCTGCTGCAAGGCGGCCTGGAACTCGGCGCCGCGCCAGGGCGCAGCCTGATCGGACGAGGACGACCGCTGGCTGGACGGGCTGGAACGTTCGGACGGGGCGCTGTCTCGGATGGCGGTCATCGGATTCTCCTCAGGGCGCCGGCGTCCTCGATCTCCAGCTGCTCGCGGGCCTCGCGGTCGGCGGCGACCAGGGCGCGGGCCATGTCGAGGCGGCCGCTCATGGCGTCGAAGCGGCCCTGGGCGCGGGCGAGGTCCCGCAGGGCGACGGCGAGATCCTCACGGGCCAGATCCAGGGCCACGGCTTCCTGGTCGCGCTGGCGCTGGTCGGCGTCGCGGGCCGTGGCGATCGCTTCGCGGCGGGCCAGGGCGGCCTCGATCAGGTGGGCCGCGCCCGACAGGCCGCCGGCGAACCAGTCGTCGAGCCGGGCCTTGGCGAGGTCGTGGGCGGCGATCGCCCGGTCGCGGGCCTCCAGCGCCATGACCGCCTCGGCGACCTTGCCGCGGGCCTGCGCGGCCTCACGCATGGCCTTCTCGACGCGGCGCTCGCGCAGCTTGACCACCGGAGTCAGAGCCTGGACCTGGACGCGGGCGCTCATGCGGCCGTCTCCATCAGGGCGGCCAGGGCCTGGTCGAAGGCGACGGCGTCGTGCGCGCCCTGACGCAGCAGGCTGGTAATGGCGGCGCGGCGGGCGATGGCCTGGTCGGCCAGCGGGTCGCCGCCGGGCTTGTACTCGCCGATCTGGAGCAGGAACTCGATCTCGGCGTACTTGGCCATCCAGCCGCGCACCTTCGAGGCGGCCGCCTGCTGCTCCGGACCCGTGACGCGCGGGAAGACCCGGCTGAGGCTGGCGGCGACGTCGATGGCCGGATAGTGGCCGGCCTGACCCAGCTTGCGTGACAGATAGATGTGGCCGTCGAGGATCGAGCGAACTTCCTCGCCGACCGGGTCGCCGCCCTCCTCGTCCTCGATCAGCACGGTGTAGAAGGCGGTGATCGTCCCTCCCTCGATCGCGCCCGCCCGCTCGAAGAGCCGCGGCAGCTCGGCGAAGACCGACGGCGGGAAGCCCCGGCGCACGGCCGGCTCACCCACCGACAGGCCGATCTCGCGCAGGGCGCGGGCGAAGCGGGTGACGCTGTCCATCTGCAGCATCACGCGGCGGCCCTCCGCCCGGAACCCTTCCGCAATGGCGGTGGCGACGTGGGCGGCGCGGACGCGCTCCATGGCCGGGCGGTCGGAGGTGGAGACGATGACCACCGAACGGGCCAGGCCCTCCGGACCCAGGCAGTCGTCGAGGAACTCGCGCACCTCCCGCCCCCGCTCGCCGATCAGGGCGATGACGTTGACGTCGCTGCGGGCGTGGCGGGCGAACATGCCCAGCAGGGTCGACTTGCCGCCGCCGGCCATGGCGAAGAGGCCCACGCGCTGGCCCTCGCCCGTGGTCAGCAAGGCGTCGACGCTGCGCACCCCGGTGGCGAACGGCGTGGCGATCGGCGGACGGGCCAGCGGATTGGGAGCCTCGCCATAGACTGGGAACGGCCGCAGCAGGCCGGTGATAGGGCCCAGGCCGTCCAGCGGCTCGCCATGGGCGTCGAGCACCCGGCCCAGCAGACCCTCGCCCACCCCGATCTCGCTGCGGCGCGGGCCGGCCACGACCTCGGCGTCGACCGCCACGCCTTCCAGGCGCGCCAGGGGCGTCAGGATCGCCGCGCCGCCGTCGAGACCGACCACCTGGGCCTTGACCGTGTGGCCGCCGGCGCGATCGACGATCTCGCACTCCTGGCCGATGCGGACGTCCAGGCCCGTGGCGCGGACCGTGGTGCCGAAGGCCTGGGCCACGCGGCCGCGCCGCTCGACGGTGCGGGCGCCGCGCAGGACCTCGCGCAGGCGGGCGTCGGTATCGGCGTCGAGGCTCATGCGGCGGCCTCTCCGGCGGGGGCGGCGAACACGGCTTCGAGAGCCCGCAGCTGGGTTTCGAGCCCGGCGTGGGTGCGGCCCGAGGGGGTGTCGAGCACGCAGTCGCCGGCTGGCAGGTCAGAGTCACCGACCACCTCGATGCGGGCGTCGATCGACCACAGGCGGCGGGTCACCGCGCCGGCGGCCTCGGGGGCGACGCGGACGCGGATCGGCTCTTCGGGCAGCAGGTCGCGGGCGGCCTGCTCGGCCAGGGCGGCCAGCACCTCGTCGGAGGCCAGGCCGGCGGCGATGCGGCGGACGATGTCCAGCGCCAGGGTCCCGGCGCTGGCCCGCAGGCGGTCGCGCTCGACCTGGAGCGCGGCGTGGACGCCGGCCAGCACCTGGGCGGTCTCGCGTGCGGCGACGGCGGTTCCCTCGGCGTGGCCCTGGGCGAAGCCGTCGCGCAGGGCGACCTCGCGGGTGGCCTGGCGCAGGGCGTCGAGGGCGGCGGTCAGCTCGGCCGCGTCGCGCACCGCGCCAACGTCCTCGCGGCGGATCACCGGCTGGTCGGTCAGCAGCGCGCCCGAGGGACCCGAGGAAAGCAGCAGATAGGTCATGCGGCGGCCTCCAGCGCGCCGGCCTCGAAGGCCATGAAGAGTCCCCGCGCGACATGGGCCGCGCTGCGTCCGCGCTCGGGATCGAGCGCCAGGGGAGCGACGTCGAAGAGATCGCGCAGACGGCCGACTGCTGCGGGCCGGCCTGCGACCTCGGCCAGCAGGACGGCCGCGCCGAGAGCGACGAAGGCCGCGTCGTCGGCCAGGGCGGCGTCAGCCTGCGGGATGGCGGGCGCGAGCCCCGGCGGCGAGGCCAGGACGGCGTCCAGGGCCGCCTCGCCGATCCGCCGCGCGACCCGCGCCAGGCGCCGGCCGTCGATCGAGCGTTGCAGCGCCGCCGTACAGGCCGCCGCCGCCGCGAAGTCAGTGAGGCGGGCGCGACGCTCGACCGGCCAGGCGGCCCAGTCGGGCGCGGCGGCGACGTCGGCGAAGGCCAGGACGGTCTCGGGTCGGCCGGCCAGACGACGGGCCAGGCGCGCCGCGCGCGGACCCACGCTCCCCGACGCTCCGAGGCCGCTCAGGAGACGAGCCTGGGCGCCCAGCCGTTCGCGATCGGTCCGGGCGTTCATGCGGCGGGCCCCGTCGGTTCGGCCAGGGTCCGCAGCTTGCGGCGCGGCCTGAAGCGGCTGGTGCGGCTGACGACATAGGCCCCCACCCCGCCGATCGCCGCCAGTATGGCGATGGCCGGCATGGTGAAGCTCTTGATCGGCGAGACCGGCGCGGCGGCCATTACCGGCTTGGCCGGGAACATCACCACCGTCACCTTGTCGTAGGGCAGGCCCTCGATGGAGTTGGTGACCAGGGCCTTGATCGACCCCACCTGGCCCGACAGATCGACGTCGGGGTTGTGGCGGATGAACACCGAAGCCGAGGACGGCTTCTGCTGCTCGGCCAGCGGGTCGGCCTCGGGCACGGCGATGTGCACCCTGGCCTGCACCACGCCGTCGATCGACGAGATGGTCTGGCTGAGCTCCTGGCTCAGGCCGTACATCAGCCGGGCCCGCTGCTCCATCGGCGAGGAGACGAAGCCCTCCTTCTTGAACACCTCGCCCAGGCTCTCGAACTTGTCGCGCGGATAGCCCTGGTCGTGCAGCACGGCCACGGCCGAGGAGAACTGCTCGGCCCGGGTCTTCAGCGCCCAGACCTTGCCGTCCTTGCTGCTCTTCGAAGCCGAGACGTTGGCGTTCTGGAGCACGGCGACCATCTCGTTGGCCTCGCGCTCGGAAAGCCCGCCGTAGAGCTCCTTCTCCGCGCAGGCGGTGAGGCCCAGGGCCGTGGCGACCAGCAAAGCCGGCAGGATCTTGCGCATCGTCGCCTCCCTCAGGACTGCTGCCGGAAGAGCTGCTGCAGGCCGTCGGACGTGCGGTTGGCGATGTTCGAGGTCAGTTGGCAGTTGAACATGAACTCGTGGCACTGGACGGTCAGGCCGATCATCTCGCCGGGCGTGATCGCCGCGCCCTTGGCCTCGGCCGCCTTGGCGTGGGCGGCCAGGTTCGAGGCCTGGCCGTTGACGAACTCCAGCTGGTTGAAGATCCCCTTCATGGCCGGGGCCAGGGCTTCGGGGCCGGACAGGCCGGACACACCCGACGCGCCGGCCGTGTGCAGGGCGTTCTGGAACTGGACGGCGTCGGTCAGGCTGGCGCCGTAGCCGACCTGGGCGACCTGGGGCGATGCTTCCTGGGGGACGGCCAGGGCGGCCGCCGATACGGGGTCGAAGGACATGGGCGTCCTCTCCGCTGAAGAGGCCGCTTAGTTCTTGCGGGCCATGGTTTCGAGGGCGCGGCCGACGCTGTCGACCGAGGTGCTTTCCGAATTGGCCATGAAGTTCATGCGCAGGCTCTCGGCCGTCAGCATGGCCATGACCGAGGGCTTGTCGTCGCCGCCGGTGCCGACCTGGTCGGACAGCTCGGTGATGCGCACGGCCTGGGAGTCGAGCACCTGGCCCCAGGCGTGGGCCATGGCCTCGAACCAGCTGCCTGGGCGGTTCTTGGTGTTGGAGCCCTGGAGGCTGGAGGCCACGGACATGGTCGCGTAGTTCGAAATCGTGTCGGTCATCGTCGCTTCTCCTTGGTTTTGTTGGGGTTGCTTCGCTCGCTCTCAGAACATCAGGCGGGTGGTCTCGCCGCCCTTCTCGACCAGCACGGCCTGGCTCTCGACGCCGATGATGCGGTCGCCCGTGGGCAGCATCGAGCCGGCGAAGTAGCGGGCGCCGTCGGCGGTGGCGACGTAGCCGGCCTCGCCGCCGACAACCGCCACCACGCGCTTGCCCGGCCCCTGGTCGAACACCTGGCCCAGGCGGTCGCCGCCGGCGGCCCGCTCCACGTCGAGGGCGCGCAGGCCCTTGACGTCGTGCAGGGCGATCTTCTCGACCTTGGCCACGTCCTGGGCCGGGCCGGCGACCTGCACCCGCACGCGAGCCAGGCCGTTGGGACGGGCGGTGGCGGCCAGGCCGTTGGCCTGGAAGACGTCCTCGACGTTCTGCGCCAGGCTTTCGCTGGTCACGACCTCGACCCTGGCCGGCAGATCGCGGTTGCTGACCAGGCGGGTCAGCCGGGCCTTCTCGGCGTCGCGGTTGAGCACGCCGGCGATGACCAGCTTGCCGTTCTCCTCGGGCCGCACGGCCAGGGCGCCGTAGCCCTCCTGGCGCAGCAGGGCATGGAGCTTGGAGGGGCTGGCCTCCTGGCCGCCGAAGTGGGGCACGTTGGCGACGGCGTAGGTGACGCAGGCCAGGGCCGCGCCGAACACCAGCACCGGCACCAGATGCGGCGTGGCGCCGACGACCCGCACGCCGCGATCCAGCGTGCGCCGCAGCAGGCTGCGGCCGTCCTCGAACAGGCCGCCCTCTTCCTCCTCGACCGGCGGGGCCTCGACGGGCGCGGCGGCGTTCAGCAGGCGCTCGGCCTCGCGCCAGCGGGGGCTTTCCTCGGCGCCCAGGGCCAGGGCGTTGTCGCCGACGATCAGCGGCACGTAGCAGGGCAGCACCGCGCGGGCCGGCGCCTCCAGCCGGTGGCCGAGCATCTCGACCTGGCCCGACAGCACCTCGATGTCGGCGGCCTCCTCGCCGGCGATCAGCCGCACGCGGATGCCCTTGGCGCTGGCGTCGCGCAGGACGATGTCGGCGTCGAAGCCGTGGCCGAGTTCGGCGGCCTCGCCCGGCGGCATCGGCAGCAGGGCGCCGGCGACGCGGCCGGACAGCACCTTGAGGACGAGGGTCGCGGCGTGGACCTTCGCCAGGTCTTCCGTTGTGTCTTCGGGCGGCAGGGCTTGATGGGTCATGGGCCTAGCTCGGATTGGGGATGGGTTTCATCGTGCCGTCGGGCTGCGCCGCCACGGGAGGCGGCGCCGGCGGCAGCGGCTGGGCGGGGCCGCGGCGCGGACCCTTGGCGGGCTTGCGGTCGGTCGGCAGGGCCGGCGCGGCGGGCAGCGGGGCGTTCTCGAAGCCCGAAGCCGGCGCGTCGTAGCGCACCCCCGCCGGCGACGGAGACCGCGAGCCGATCGAGGCCAGGCGCGGGGTGATCAGGAACATCCGCTCGATGCGGCCGCTGCTGCGCTGCTGCACCTTGAAGAGGTTGCCCAGCACCGGGATCGAGCCCAGCACCGGGATCTTCGAAGAGCCGGTGGTGTCGGACTGCACGGTCATGCCGCCCAGCAGCAGGCTCTGGCCCTCGACGATCAGGGCCTGGGTGTTGAGCGCCGCGCGGCGGACGACGGGGATGTTGTCGACGCTGGCGTTGGTCAGCGAGCCGTCCTCGATGGTCACCAGCATGCGGATGCGGGTCTGGCCGGCGTCGCGGGTGACGTGCGGGGTGACGCGCAGGGTGGTGCCGGCGGTGACGTTGAAGAGGTCGACGTCGCGCTCGCCCGCTAGGCGGACGTAGAAGTCGCGGCTGTTCTCGAACACCGCCTCGACGTTCGACAGGGTGACGATCTGCGGCCGCGAGACGACGCGGGCGACGCCCTCGGTCTCCAGGGCGTTGAGGCGGGCGGCGAAATAGTCGCCGTTGCCGATGATCGTCGAGGCGATCAGGCCCTGGTAGGGCTTTGGCGAGGTGTTTCCGCGGGTGAGGTTGGTGTCTTCCAGGCCCGCCGGCGCATTGGGGCCACGGCCGAACTGAATGCCGCCGCTGCCGTCGTCGAACCGCCAGTTGATCCCCAGGTCGCGGGCCTTGGTGGTGTCGATGTCGATGATCGCCGCCTCGACCTCGAGCAGTTGCGGCTCGACGTCGAGGGCGCGGACCAGCTCCTCGTAGGCCGACATGCGCTCGGCGACGTCGCGGACGATAATGGCGTTGAGGCGGCTGTCGGCCTGCACCCGCACGGGGTTGGGCGGGGCGTAGACGCCGGTCTGCTCGTTGGCGAGCGGCTGGCCCAGGGTCCCCTGCCCTTCGGCGCCGTAGAACGAACCGCCCGCATTGGGCGTGCCGAGCGTGGCCAGGCCCTGGCCGCGCAGGCCCTGGACGGCGGCGGGCAGCGCCGTCTCGCTGCGGGCGGCCGCGCCGGAGCGCTCGTTGGTCTCGGAACTGACCAGCGAGCGGATGATCGAGGCCACGCCCGGGATGGTCACCTGCTTGGCGCCCACCGTCAGGTTCACGTCGTCGGCCCAGCCGTAGCGCAGGTAGAAGACCCGGTACTGCAGGGTCGGCGACGCCGCCTCGGCCTGCACGCCGCCGCGCGCCAGTTCGTCCACCTGCTGCAGGAAGCGCGGCGAGCCGGTGGCCACCAGCATGTCGCCGGTGGCGCGCAGGGTGTTGCGGCCGTCGAGCAGGCCAAGCTGCCGCGCGGCGCGATCGACCCGGCGCGAGGCCGAGCCGGAGATCGGGAAGCTGCGGCTGGAGAGCTGGGCGGCGGTGTACACATAGGCCGCGCCGCCGTCGTAATAGGTGACGAGGTCGAAGGCCTTGGAGATGTCGGCGTCGATCTTGGCGGCCGGGCCGCGGAAGACGCCGTTGATCGTGCCGGCCACCTGCGAGGAGACGATCACCGGCACACCGACCTGATTGTAGAAGTTCTGCAGGAACTGGGCGATCGGCTGTTCGCGGGCTGTCAGGTCGATGGTGCGGCCGCCCAGCGGAACCTCGCCGGCGCTGACCTGCGGCGCGGTGGCGGCCAGGGCGGCGGCGACCGCCGCGGCGACGCCCATCCGGGCGGCGCGGCGAACGCTGGGTCTATCCTTCTGAAGGGACATTCTGTCTCCGGGTTCAGGCGGCCGCCGAAGCGGGCGGCGGCGGCGGTTCGGGATCGTTGGGCACGACGGTCAGGGGCTCGCGCGGGAAGGCCACGCGGCCGGCCACGTCGAGCTTCAGGGTGGGCAGGAGTTCATGGAACGACAGGACGCCGAGGTCGAAGCGGCGGGCCTCGACCAGCTTGCGCACGTGCCGGCGCAGGTCGATGGCGGCCAGGACGACGGCCGCGCCGCTCTCGTCGACCTTGGCCAGGATCGCGTCGGTGACGCGGCGGGCCATGTCGGGATCGAGGGCGAGCTGCTGGGCGCCGGCGCCGGTGCGGATGGCCTCGCGCAGGTGCTGCTCCAGCGGCGGCTCCAGCACCACGGCGCTGAGGGCGCCGTCGGGGGCGTAGCGGTGGCTGATCTGGCGGCGCAGGGCGACGCGGGCGAACTCGGTGAGGGCGAACGGATCCTTCTCGCGCTGGCCGGCGTCGGCCAGGGCCTCGAGGATGTCGCGCTGGTTGCGCAGCGGCACCTCCTCCTCGGCGAGGCGGCGCATGACCTCGGCGATGCGGGCCAGAGGCAGGGCGCGGGCGGCTTCCTTGACCACCTCGGGATAGTCGGCGCCGGCGCGGGTCAGCAGGTTGCTGGCCTCCTGGATGCCGACGAAGAGGCCGGCGTTGCGGCGCAAAGCCTGGCGCACGGCGTCCTGAAGCTCGGCGAGGTCGGCGGGATGGGCCAGGTCGCCGGCGCCGATCGGGGCCTCGAAGGCCAGCAGCCGCCAGCGGGGAGCCCCCTGCCCTTCGCCGTAGTGGAACGAGGCGCGCGGCAGGGCCACGCCCAGGCGCAGCTCGAACTCCTCCAGCACTTCCTCCAGGCCCCGGGTCAGAACCGCGCCCTCGTGGCGGCGGGCGTTGTCGCCGTCGAGCTCGAGCAGCAGCGGCACGACCGGCTGGGCTTCCTGGATCTTGGTGCGGGCGGCGGCGGGCGAGGCCTTGGCCTCGTCGGCGGCGGCGCGGGCCGGCGCGAGCTTGCGGGTCAGGCGGGCGCGCATGTCGACGTCGACCAGGGCGCCGGTGACCATGGCCGCGCCGCCCAGCAGCAGGAAGATCACCGCCGGGAAGCCGGGCACCAGGGCCATCAGCCAGCAGATGCCGCCGGCCACCAGGAACACCCGGGGCTTGGCCGAAAACTGCCGGCGCATGGCGTCGCCCAGGTGGGTCTCGCTGTCCTCGTCGGTGGTGCGGGTGACGATCAGGCCGGCGGCCATGGCCCCCAGCAGGGCCGGGATCTGGGTGACCATGCCGTCGCCGATGGTCAGGATCGAGTACTTGTGGATCGCCGAGCCGAAGTCGAGGCCCTGCTGCAGCATGCCGATGGCGAGGCCACCCAGCAGGTTGATGACCACGATGATGATGCTGGCGATGGCGTCGCCTTTGACGAACTTCATCGCGCCGTCGAGGCTGCCGTGGAGCTTGCTCTCCATCTCCAGCACGCGCCGGCGGCGCTTGGCCTCGTCCTTGTCGATCATGCCCGAGCGCAGGTCGCTGTCGATCGACAGCTGCTTGCCCGGCATGGCGTCGAGGCTGAAGCGCGCGGCGACCTCGGCCACCCGCTCGGCGCCCTTGGCGATGACGATGAACTGCACGACGGTGATGATCAGGAACACCACCAGCCCGACCACCAGATTGCCGCCGGCGACCATGTTGCCGAAGGTGTCGATGATGTGCCCGGCGTGGCCCTCGATCAGGATCATCCGGGTCGTGGCGATCGACAGGGCCAGTCGGTAGAGCGTGGTGATCAGCAGCAGGCTCGGGAACACCGAGAATTCGACGATGGTCGAGATGTAGATCGCCACCAGCAGCAGCATGACGCCGAAGCAGATGTTCACCGCCACCAGGGCGTCGAGCGCCAGGGCCGGCATCGGCAGGATCATCAGGGCGACGATGGCCACGACGCCGGCCACCAGGAACAGGTCGCTGAACCGTGCGACGACGCCCTGGCGCGGCCGCCCCTGAAGGCGCTTGAGATAGGTTTCGACGCTCATCGGGCTGTCCTCAGAAGCCGCCGCGCGCCGAGACCAGGCCGCGATAGCGGTCGAGGACGCTGGAGACGTAGCCCTGCGTCTCGCGATAGGGCGGGATCTTGCGGCCGTACTTCATGACCGCGCCCTCGCCGGCGTTGTAGGCCGCCAGCACCAGCTCCAGGTCGTTGCCGAACTGGCCCTGCAGGGTCTTCAGATAGGCCGCGCCGGTGCGGATGTTGACCATCGGGTCGCCCAGCTCGACGGCCGGGTCGCGCACCCCGAAGCGCCTGGCCGTGGCCGGCATGATCTGCATCAGCCCCCGGGCGCCCTTGGGCGAGATCGCCCCCGGATTGGCGCGGGACTCCACGTGCATCACGGCGCGCAGCAGGTCGGGATCGATGTCGAAGTCACGGCCGGCGGCGGCCACCAGCGGCGCGTAGAGGGTGGACCCGGAGGCGCCCCGGACCAGCACGACCGGCGCCGGCGCGATGCGTCCAGCCGAGATCACGGTGCTGGCCAGTTGGGGTCCGTCATAGAGCCGGAGCTGTTCCGACACCCCTGTCGGTTGTGTTTCAGCGACGCAATCTATGCGCGCCAGGGAAAACTTTTCGTTGATCGGAAGGGCGCTGCTGAATTTCAAGCCGTCAGCGGTCTCGCATTCATATGCGAACACTGGACTTGAACAAAATAAGACTAAACACACGCTCGACGCCACTACGCGGAACTTGCGCATAAATCTGTCCCTCTATGCAGCGCCCCGCCTGTGCATACTACCCGTTCAAAAGCTAGCTTTCGTGTATCAATCCTGTCAACCACGGAATTAAAACAATTTTCATACTCAGTATACTGCCTTACAGGCATCATATTCTATGGCTTAGCTTAAGAACTACTATGGCTAAGCTCGCCTCGTTTTGGCCATTTTTGGCGCGCTTGTCGGCTTTGCCGGTCCTTCGGCGCCGGTTGGTTTCGTCACGATCGTCGGCAGACACACGCTATGGCTGAAAAGAACGACGGCGGGGACAAGACAGAGAAACCGACGCACAAGCGCCTGACCGACGCCCGCAAGAAGGGCGACGTTCCCAAGAGCAAGGACCTGACCTCGACCATCGTGCTCGGCGCCTGGGTGTTGCTGGGGGCGATGACCGCGGGCTGGGCCTTCGACCGCCTGAGCGGCCTGTTCGACGAGGTGTTCGCGGTCATGGACCGGCCGTTCGCCGAGGCCTGGCCGATCGCGGCGGCCGCCAGCGGCAAGGTGTTCGTGGCCCTGACGGCCGTCACCTTCATCCCCGTGGCGATCCTGGGCATGCTGGCCGAGTTCGGCCAGGTCGGCCCGGTCTTCACCTTCGAGAAGATGAGCCCGAAGATGTCGCACATGAACCCCGGCGAGGGGCTCAAGCGGATGTTCAGCGTCGACAACCTGTTCGAGGTGGCCAAGTCGCTGGCCAAGACCCTGCTGCTGGGCGTGTTCACCTGGATCGTCGTGGCCCTGACGTTCGACAAGCTGCTAGCCCTGCCCGCCAGCGAGGCCGACGGAGCGCTGTCGGCCTATGGCGGCCTGACCTTCCAGCTGCTGGCGGGCGTGGCGGTGCTGTTCGTCTTCGTGTCGCTGCTGGATCTGGCCTACCAGCGCTTTTCCTTCACCAAGAAGATGCGCATGAGCCGGCGCGACATCCGCCAGGAGGCCAAGGATTCCGAGGGCGATCCGCACGTGAAGGCCCACCGTCGGCAGCTACACCAGGAGTGGGCGCAGCAGAACGCGGTGCAGGCCGCCCGCGACGCCTCGGTGCTGGTGGTCAACCCGACCCACATCGCCTGCGCCCTGGCCTACGACCCGGCCGAGCACGCCGTGCCGGTGCTGCTGGGCAAGGGCGAAGGCCTGATCGCCCAGGCCATGCGCGAGGCGGCGGAAGACCAGGGCGTGCCGATCATCCGCAATGTCGAGCTGGCCCGCGCCCTGCGCGACAAGGCCGCCGTCGACGACATCATCCCCCAGGACCTGTTCGCCGCCGTCGCCGAGGTGATCCTCTGGGCCCGCCGGCTCAAGGACGAGCAGGCCCAGGCCGCCGATAACCCGCCGCCCGACACGCCTTCGGGTCCCACCTTCCCGCCCCTCCCCTAGCCTGGAGCCACAGTTTGAGCGCCGTACTCGACCTGCTGACCGTCGCCCTGGCCCTGGCCATCGTGCTGGGCCTGGCCTTCTTCTCGCTGAAGCTGCTCAAGCAGGTGCAGGCGGGGCCGGCGACCGACGACCAGATCCGCTATCTGCGCGCCCTGCCCGTGGGCCAGCGCGAGCGGCTGACCCTGGTGGCCTATCGCGACGAGGTGTTCCTGCTGGGGGTGACGGCCGGCCAGATCACCGTGCTCGACCGCCGCGCCCGCACGCCCGAGGAGATCGCCGCCGAGGCCCGCGCCGGCGAGGAGGCCCGCATGCGCGCCGCGCGTCCGGCGGCGGCGGTGCGCCAGCTGATAGGGAAAACCCTAGCTAGGGAACGACCCGACTACTGACCGCCGCGGCGAGGTGGTTGTCTCGATTTGCCGGGCGACGGAGCGACGCTCCCAAGGCCCTCCGAGCAGACGGAAATCGAAGGAGCATCACATGTCTTTCCTGGGTATCGGCGGCGGCGGCAACCTGTTCAGCAGCATCGCCAACATCGCGCTGCAAGGCGCCCTGGGCGTCGCCACCGGCGGGGCCTCCCTGCTGGTCACCACGGCTCTGAAGAGCGTGTTGACGGCGGTGGGCGACCAGGTCCTGCAGCAGCTGGGCCAACAGCTGGGCCTGCCGCAAGGCGCCATCGACCTGGCCCAGGCGGCCTTCCATAGCGCCGCCGGCGATCCGGGCGGCGCGGTGCAGAACCTGGGCGAAGCCGTCCAGGGCTTCAGCGACGCCGCGGGCTTCGACAACTTCCAGGCCGGCCAGGCCCAGCGCGACACCTTCGACGCGGTGGACTGGATCGTGAAGAACGCCCAGGAAGAACTGCAGGCCGGTTCGGACGCCGAAGGCTCCAAGCGCGGCAAGGGCGCCAGCGCCCTGGCGGCGGCCGGCGGCGGCGAGAGCTTCCTGGTGAAGCTGGCCATCGCGCTGGGCACGGCGGTCGACAACAAGATGAACGACATGCTCGACATCGCCAAGGAGATCGACAACGCCAAGTCCAACAAGGACGAGTCGAAGGTCACCGAGATGAGCGCCAAGATGACCGCCTACGGTCAGGAGGCGAACATCATGAGCAACGCCCTCAACACCTCGCTGAAGACCATCGGCGAAGCCATCGCGGGTATCGCCCGGAAACAATAATACGACCAAGCGTTGTGGAGCACGCGGGCGCCGTTCATCGGCGCCCGCGACTTCACGTTTCAGGGGTCTGCCCCGGGGTAAAAAGGAAGCGCAGCATGCGAGTTCGCACTTTCGCCGCCATCGTCGCCGCAGCCGGCCTGGGCCTTCAGGGTCCCGCCTTCGCCCAGCTCGACATGGTCACCCCGCAGTTCAACACCCAGGTGTTCAAGAACGTCCTGCAGTCCAACGACCGGGCCTTCGGGCGCGGCGGCGCAAGCCCGGGCCGCAACGGCGTCGCGGCCGGCGCCAGGCCGCTGTTCCCGCAGGCGGGCGCGGCCGCATCCGCCCGTCCGCCGGTGCGCGGCGCCACCCCGACCACCTACCGCGCCTCGCCGGCCGTCAGCGCCCGGGTGCAGAAGCAGTTCTCCGAATTCATGGCCAGGCAGGCCGGCGCCGACGGCGGCCGCCAGGTGGCCGACGCCATGCGCCGCACCGACCCGGTCCGCAACTGGAGCCAGCTGGTGGCCTCAGACGGCCTGCGTCCCGGCGACAGCGCCGACGCCCTGGCCGCCTACTGGGTGCTGAACTGGGTGATGGCCAATCGCGGCGACAACAACCGCGCCCAGACCCTGGCGGTGCGCGAGCAGGTCCGGCCGATGATCGCCGCCAACCCGGCCTATTCCAACCTCAACGAGGGCCAGCGCCAGGAGTTCTCCGAGGTGCTGATGCTGAACTTCCTGATCCAGCAGGCCGCCTATGTCGACGCCATGAAGCGCGGCGACCAGCGGGCCCAGCAGCAGTTGGGCGACGCGGCGGTGGCCCGCTTCAAGAACGAGATGGGCGTCGACCTGCGCACCCTGACCCTGACCGACCGCGGCCTCGTGCAGCGGCGCTAGAGGAGTTGCTCCGATGACCGTCGCTCCCGTCTCGACCAGCTCCGCCTCGTCCCGCTCGGGCGCCACTGGCCCCGACCGGCTGGACCACGAGATCGACCGCTTCGAGGCGACCGGCGAGGTCTCGCAGGGCCTCGTCGAGGAAGCCCAGGCCGCCGGCGGCGAGGCCTTCGCCCAGCGGCTGGACCGCCTGCCGCCCGCCCGTCGCGGCGCGCTGGAAGGCGCCCTGGCCGACAAGGGCCTGCTGGGCCTGGTCGGCGACACCGCCGGATCTCTGGTGAGCGGAACGGTGGACACCGCCGTGGGCGTGGTCGACGTCGCCGCCGACGGCGCGGTCGAGACCCGCTCCGAACGGCAGGTCGAGGACGCCCGCGAGAACGGCCAGGACCAGCGGATGAGCAGCATCCAGGCCCAGTCGCATTTCGACGCGGTGCTCTCGCCCGCCCGCCGTCTCAACGCCCCGCCGGCTCCGCTAGACTGGGCGGCGGCCTTCCCGAGCCCGGTCGACCAGCCGGCCGTGCGGGCGGATCCGCGCTAGGGCGGATCGACATCAAAACACCTGATCTCTGTTTTTTCTACCGAGCATCCCCGCGCAGGCGGGGATCCAAACCGAGCCTGCGGGCAATCTGCGGCCGCGCTTCCTCCTGAACCTCAGCTTGGGTCCCCGCCTTCGCGGGGAAAGACGGATTTGGGAGCTGCGAGCAGATCGAACGCCGAAGTGACCTAAACCGGCGCGCGCAGGCTTTCGGTCGCCCCCTCGACGATGCGCACGAACTGCTCGACGGCGTCGCTGCGGGCGGTTCCGGGTCCTGGCTCGCGCTGCAGGCCGGCGGCGAGCGAGCGGATCAGGGGCTCAACCAGGCCCGAGGGCGTCATGTGCGGCTTGTCGGCGGCCTGGGCGCGCAGTTCGCGGGCGAAGTCGGCCAGCACCCGCTCGATGCGTCCGGCGTCGACCGGCGAGGTGGCTGACAGCCTGCCGGCCACCGACTGGCCGCTCTGGGCCGCCAGGGTGCGCAGGTCGCCGCCGACGCTGGCCGCGCCGGGCTGGCCGTGCTCGGCCCAGACGAAGGCCGCGGCCTGGCCGCGATCGCCGCCGCGCAGGGGATCGACCACCGCCGCGCCGGCGATGGTGGCCATCGCCTCCAGCGCCAGCCGGGCCGCGCCGGCCCGGGCGGCCGTGGTGGAGGGGGTCGAAGCGGAGAGATCGACTCCCGAGGAACGCTCTACGGGCCGGATCACGACGCGCCTCCCTCGACCTTGACCACCCGCAGGTCGGGCTTCAATGCGCTCCAGCCCACTTCCGAGCCGATCGCCTGCTGGCTGTTGCGGCCGTCGGCCAGCTCCTCGTTCTCGCCGTCGAACTGCACGACCGCCAGCCGCTTACCGCCGCGCGCGATCGCGAACCGCGCCCAGGGATAGCCCTCGAGGATCGTCAGCCGCGCGTCGGGCAGCGCCGCGGCCAGGTCGGAGACGCTAGCCCCCTGAGAAATGGCGCCCTGCGCGATCGCCCCCGGCGCCGGGCGCACATAGCGGCCGGAGAGATCCGCGCCGGCGCCGCAGCCCTGGAAGTCGGTGGTCACGGTCGCGGCCTCCCCGTTCAGCGCCACGCGCGCCGTGGCCGGCCGCGCCGCCAGGTCGGCGGCGGTGAGGGTCGTGTTGGTCCCATCGAAAGGCACGACCTGAGCGTCGATCCGCCCATCCTTCAACGCGCCCTCGGCCTCGAGCTGGCAATCGGCCGCCGTGGCCGCGCCGTCGGCGATCGCGCCGCCCGAGAGGCTGATCCGCCAGACCTCGCCCTTGGGCGTCAGAACCAGCCGGCCGCGGCGCTGGCCGCTCATCACGTAGCTTCCCCCGGGGCTTCCCCCGGGCGTTCCGGCCGCCGACGTCTTCTCAGCGTCAGCGGTGCCGGCGGCGGCCATGGGTAGGGGGGGAACGGCCGCCGCCGGTCGCTCACAACCGGCGAAGGCCAGCGCGAGGGCGATGAGGGTTGGGGGAGCAAGCTTCATCGTCGGGGTCATCCGGAACGGGCCTGGCGGATCAACGCCGGCCCGCCGCGGCGGTTCTCATCGGCCCAGCATCGCCAGGGCGTCCCGGCGCTCGCTGGCGAAGCGGTTGGCGACCGAGGCCTGGACGTCGGCCGAGGCGCTGGTGAAGTAGGCCAGCGCCCCGCTGGCGTCGCGCTTGCCGCGCTCGTCGTAGATGGCGTTGATCAGGGCCCGGTCGTAGGTCTGGCCGTCGGCCGGGGTGAGCCCCTGCCCTTCCACCCGCGCCATGGCCTTGACCACCGCGCCGGTCTCCGGCCCGTGCTGCACCGAGGTGGACCAGACCACGTCGCGGATCGCCGCCGAGCGGGTCGAGAGATCCACGCCCGTGTCGGTCTTCACCTTGTCGAGCTGCACCTGGTAATGCGTGCGCTGGATGTAGTCGTGCTGGGCGGCCTCGAACTTTTCGGGCTCGCGGGCGGCGATCGCCTTCCACGTGGCCGTGAAGCTGGCCGAGCCGGGGCTGGCGCCGCCGAACTCGGCGGCCCACTGGCGGCCCTCGGCGGCGAGGAACTCCTGCGGCCGGCCGCGATTGCCGGCCAGCTGGTAGGTGCCGTACGACACCCCGCCCGGATCGCCCGCCCCGCTCGACACCGTGCCGGGACCGCGCCCGCCGGTCTCGTACTGCTCCGACAGGGCGCCGATGCGGGCATCGCCGGGGTCTTGCGTCTGCGTCGTGGTCGTCGTCCCGCCGGGCGGGCCCTGACGGTCGACGTTCACGAGCACGTAGTTGAAGGTCTTCTGGTCGCCCAGGCCGTTCCAGAACGACTGGAAGTCGCCGGGCTTGAGGGTCTGGCAGCCGGCCGAGCCGGTGTTGGTGTCGCCGCCGGCGTGGAACAGGAACGAGTTGTCGGTGCTGACGCCGGTTCCCTTCGTGTCCTTCGCATCGATCAGGCCGTCATGGTTGGTGTCGCGCTGGACGGCGTGGCTTTCGGTCGGGCGCAGCACGTTGCCCAGGGTCGAGCTCGTGCTCTTCTGGAAGGTGACCGTGCCCTCGGCGATGCGGCCCAGCTCCTTGCGGCCGTCGCCGTTGAAGTCGGCGCCGTAGCGGCCGTCGTACTGGGCCGAGGGCTCGGTGTTGGCGGCGTATTCCTGGACCTTGCCCTGCTGCAGAACGACGACCCGGTCGTCATAGGCGCCCTTGCCGCCGTTGGCGTTCAGGCTGGTCTCGGTGCGCAGACCCAGGATCACCTGCTTGCCGGCGGCCAGGTCGGCCTTGGCCTGGGCGTCGCCATAGGCGTTCACGTAGCCGGCGTAGAGGTCGTACTTCTGGGCCTGGCTCAAGCCCTCGGTCGAGGGCAGGACGCCGGTCGCCTGGCCGGTCGTGGTGGTGGACGGCGTCGTCTGTTGGGTGGTCGTCGTCTGCGGTGTAGGCCGCGCGGCCGTCCCGCCGCCGGGGATCTGCAAGGCTTGCCCGACATGGATCAGGTTGGGGTTCGACAGATGATTGGCCTGGGCGATCGCCGGCCAGGAGACCCCGAACTGGGCGCCGATGCTGGAGAGGTTGTCGCCGGCCGCGACCTCGTAGCTGCGGGGCTCGGCGGCTGCGCCAGCCGGCAGGGTCACCGTCTGGCCCGGCCGGATGACGTTGGGATTGGTGATCTGCGGATTGGCCCGGATCAGGGCGTCCAGCGAGACGCCGTGCTTGTCGGCGATCCCCGACAGGGTGTCGCCGGACTTGACGACATAGTCGTCGGACCGCCCGCCGCCCGCGCCGGACACGGATGACTGGGTGTTGAGGGACACGGCGGTCATCGGCAACTCCTGGTACGGACGCTTTCCTGCCGGGGACGCTAGCCCTCCCCCGTCCGCCGCATAACTAGGGACATCCCTAGCTAGGGACGCTCCCAGCTATCCGGACGCCCCTCCCCGTCGCCATCGTTGGCCAGCCAAGGCGCAACGGAGGCCCCGCATGTCCGCCCTGAACGCAGCCGAGTCCCTCGGAGCCTCCAGCCGCGCCGCGTCGAGCGCGGCCAGCGCCGCGAGCGAGGCCTCCAGCCTGGTCGCCGCCAGCCGCACCGGCGGCCAGTTGAACACCAGCGAACTGGCCGGCCAGCTTTCCGAGATCGCCAAATCCGATCCGGCCAAGGCCCGGAGCCTGCGCGCCGAAATCGAAGCCGACCTGTCGCCGACCGACCAGAAGCGGCTGGCCGACGACCTGGACGCCGCCAGCGCCGCGCAGAAGCAGGAGCTGATGCTCGACCTGGGCCAGATGGCGCTGGACGTCGCGGGCCTGTTCGACCCGACCCCGATCTCGGACGGCGCCAACGGCGTCATCTCGCTGTTCCGGGGCGACTTTCTCGGGGCGGGCCTGTCGGCCGTCAGCATGATCCCGTACATCGGCGACGCGGCCAAGCTGGGCAAGCTCGGCAAATGGGCCGAGACGGTGAGCAAGGCCGCCGACCTGGCCAAGGTCGACAGCGCCTTCGCCGCGGCGGCCAGGCCGGCGCTGGAGAAGCTGAAAGGCGCGATCGACGCCCTGCCCCTGGACAAGCTGCCCGAGAGCGCCCGCAACACGCTGGAAACCGCCAGCCGCAAGTTGGACGAGGCGCTGAGCGCCCGCCCCCGCGTCGAGCTGGAGCAAGGCGCCAAGGGCGGCTGGAACGCCAAGCTGAACGGCGAGCTGGCGGCCAACACCGACTATGTGGTCAGCGGTCGCTACACCTATCACACCGACGCCAAGGGCCGGGTCGAGCAGGTGACGGGCACGCTCGACCTCAAGCACGCCGACCGCAACGGCTACCAGCAGACCAAGGCGGGCCAGGAAGGCGGGATCAAGGACGGGGTCGAGGGCGACGAAGGCGGCCACCTGATCGCGGCGATCTTCAACGGCCCCGGCGAGCAGATCAACTACCACGCCATGGACGGCACGCTGAACAAGAGCGGCTGGAAGACCATGGAGAACGAATGGGCCGCCGCCCTCAAGGACGGCAAGAGCGTCGACGTCGACATCAAGGCGGTGTTCGACGGCGCCTCCAAGCGGCCCGAGGCGTTCAGGGTGGAGTACGTCATCGACGGCAAGCCCTCGACCCGAACCTTCTTCAACGACTAGATTTGGCGCGACGCCCCGGCGGAGGATTCCATGGCCGACATCGACACCCCCGAAGGCATCTACCGCCATGTGGGCCAGGCCCTGGCCGACAGCGTGGCCGAGCCCTGGTCGGAGATCCGCCTGCATGTCGACGTGATCGACGGCTCGGTGGGCCTGACCGGCGACTACACCCGGGCCGCCGGCGAGGTGGCCGACCTCGACGTGCGCAAGCTCGACTATTCGGTCTCGAAGGCGCTGCGCAACCTGCACCGCCTCACCGCCTCCAGCGCCCACGAGCCCTGGTCGAAGGCGGTGTTCTCGCTGAAGTCGGACGGGGCCTTCGACCTGAAGTATGACTACGCGGCGGCTTAAATCTGAAAATACTCCCGTCATTCCCGCCCTTGTGGCGGGAACCTCCACCGTTACCGACAACCCGCGCAGAGGCGGACGAATTTGGTGTCAGCTACTGCGTGATAGCGATCGAGTGCGGGGGTGGGGCCGTATCGGCTACAGTCCGCTTTTTGTTAAAAGGAAGTGGCCGCAGCTATTTTCGTGTGGCGAACCGCCTTTGACTAGATGGCGATCGGAGACAATGTCTGCCGCTCGACTCTGCCTCAAGGAATGCGCCCGTGACCGGCTACGCGAAGTATGCAGTGCGTAACGTTGTGATGGGCGGCGGTGCCGGTGTCTCAATCTCCGAGGCCCAGTTCATTCAGATCGGTGAGGCTCATCGCGGTCTTATCGACCTCATCCGCCTGGAAGATATCTGGGACATCACGGTCCTGAATCTTGCTGAGTTAGAGAAGACCGCACTAACCCAGTTGATCGAAGACATCCTCTGGCAAGACCAAGATCGAATTGCGTGGGAGAGTTGGCGTCGTCAGGCTGATCGGGTGATCTCCAATCTTCTGAGCAGCGGGCGCCTGGTTCGCGACTCCGCCCTTCACGCAGTCGCGCGTTCGTTTGGTCGAAAATCACGCGAGATGGAAACGCTACGGGCCGCGATGGCTGAACAGGCCGGAAAGCACCTCGGCTACCGAACTATGGAAGCCCTTCGTAACTTTACGCAGCACCATGCCCTTCCGACCGAGAGCCTGACGTTCAATCATGCTTGGATATCTCACGGCGACGAGATCAAAGCGCGGATGCAGAACACCGTTAGCTTTAGCCTAGCTCCCAAGCTGTTTTTGACCGGGAGAGATCCCGATCCTGAACTCGCGCAGGCGCTAGTTGCGCTCGCGGATAAGCGCGGCCGCGTCGCCATGTTACCGCTCATCCGCGCTTACATGGATGGCCTTTCACATGTCCAAGATTGCTTGCGACAGTTGTTCGCGGACAGGGAAGCTCAATGGGAGAAGACGCTGAGCGAGGCGCGGAATGTCTATGCGGCAGCGGGCGGCGATCCTGACGCAGTTTCGCTATCGGTGGTCAGGCATGGAGAAAGGGGGAGCGTCGAAGAGGATTTCGCACTCAACATCGAAATCACCGAGCGGATCGCTCACATGAGGCGCCGGAATCGCAAGCTAGTGAACATGGCGAAACACCAAATTGTCAGCTGAAGCGAAGCGCTCTGTCAGCGTCCCTAACCGGTGCCCGTAGGATACTCCGGGAACGTCTAGGAACTCTCGCGAAGCAGAGGCGCATGAGTACGATGCGTACCGCTAGATCGTCACCGCAAGCAATTGTCGGTCTCGGTCAACACCCGCCCTTGCGGCGGGAACCCCTGGTTCCGTTCGCAGGTGAGATGCAAGCGGATCGCCAGCGATCCGCCGCTACTGCCCCTGCGGCTCACAGAGGGCTTCCCGCCACAAGGGCGGGAATGACGGGAGAAAGGAAGGCGTCGCTATGTCTTCCGCTCCGGCACCAGCAGCACGCCCCCCGCGACGACCAGCATCGCCGCCGCCACGATCGCCGAGGCCTTGAGGCCGCTGACGATCCCCGCTCCCGCCAGCGCCCCGAAGATCGCCACCCCGGCCGCGCCGCCGACCTGGCGGCAGGCGTTGAGCACGCCCGAGGCCGCGCCGGCGTCGTGGCGGTCGACGCTGGCCAGCAGGCCGCTGGTCAGGGCCGGGATCGCCAGGCCCATGCCGCCGGGGATGAGGGCGAAGCCCGGCAGCATCTCCAGCAGGCCGCTGTCCTGCCCCAACCGCGCGGTCAGGGCGTAGCCGCAGGCGGCGACCAGCACGCCGCCGCTGGTGACGGCCCTGGCCCCGAAGCGTCCGACCAGGGATCCGCTCAGCAGGTTGGAGACGATGAAGGTCGCCGTCAGCGGCAGGAAGGCCAGGCCCGCCTTGCCCGGCGTCCAGTGCAGCGTCCGCAGCATGTAGAGGCCCAGCACGAAGATCAGGCCGTAATAGGTGAAGTTCAGGGCCGAGCCGACGACCACCGCGCTCCAGGCCGGCCGGCGGCGGAAGACGCTGAGGGGCATGGCCGGATGGGCCGCCCGGCGCTCGAACAGCACGAAGGCCAGCGCGAGAACGAGACCGGCGATCAGGGCCGCCAGCGGCGCGCCGCTCCATCCGCGATGGCCGCCCTCGATCAGTCCGCCGACCAGCAGGGTGACGGCGGCGGCGGCCAGGGCCTGGCCGACCAGGTCGAACGGGACCTTGGGCTTGGGCAGGCTCGGCGGGGCGACCAGCAGGGTCAGGATCACGCCGATCGCGCAGAGCGGCAGGTTGACGAAGAACACCCAGCGCCAACCCAGGGTCTCGACCAACAGGCCGCCCAGCACCGGCCCGGCGGCGATCGAGACACCGCCGGCGGCCGTCCACCAGCCGACCGCGGCCGCGCGCCGGCGGTCGTCGCCATGGGCGGCGTGGGCGATCAGGGCCAGGGACGGCGGGATCAGCAGCGCCCCGGCCGCGCCCTGCGCCACCCGGGCCAGGATCAGGGCCAGCGGGCCGCCTGCGAACCCGCAAGCGGCAGAGGCCAGGCCGAACAGCGCCAGCCCGGCCAGGAAGGCGCGCCGAGGTCCGATCCGGTCGCCAATCGCGCCGGCCGACAGCAGCATGGCCGCCAGGGCCAGCACATAGGCGTCGACCACCCATTGCAGCTGGGCCGTCGGCGCGTCGAACGCGTCGCTGATCGCGTCGAGGGCGACATTGACGATGGTGACGTCCAGCTGGGTGACCAGGAAGCCGAAGCTGGCGGCGGCGGTGATCCACGGCAGGCGGGAGGTCTGTGCGCTCATGGCCCCGGTCATGCGCCGATCCGGCGATGGAATGCTACACGCGCCGATGAACCATCGCGCCGGCGATGGGTCTAGAGTGGACCCATGGACGCCAACATCGCCACCCCCGCCGCCCTGATCGGCGACCCGGTCCGCGCCGCCATGCTGCAGGCCCTGCAGGACGGCCGCGCCCAGCCGGCCGGCGCCCTGGCCTGGGCGGCCGGGGTCAGCGCCCAGGCGGCCAGCAACCACCTGTCCAAGCTGGTCGAGGGCGGGCTGCTGGCGGTCGAGCGCGAGGGCCGGCATCGCTATTACCGCCTGGCCTCGGCCGAGGTGGCCCACGCCATCGAGGCGCTGTCGGCGATCGCCGCGCCGGTGCGTTCGCTGGAGGTCCCGCGCTCGCCCAAGGCCCGCGCCCTGCGCGAGGCCCGCTGCTGCTACGGCCATCTGGCCGGACGGCTGGGCGTGAAGGTGGCCCAGGCGCTGATCGAGGGCGACCTGCTGACGCCGGCGGACGGCAAGCTCTACGAGGTCACAGGCGCCGGCCGGGCCTGGTTCGCCGAGCTGGGGATCGCGGTCGAGGCCCTCTCCTCCCCGCGCGGCGTCGCCCGCCAGTGCCTGGACTGGACCGAGCGCCGCCACCACCTGGCCGGACCGCTGGGCGTCAGGCTGCTGGATGTCATGACCGCGCGAGGCTGGCTGGCCCTGGAGCCCAAGGGCCGCGCCGTGCGCCTGACGCCCGAGGGGGCGCGCGAGCTGAAGGCGCGGCTGGGCGTCAGCCTCGACGACGAGGGCCGCGTGGCGGCGTGAGGCGCCCACGCTAGGGAATTCCCCAGCTAGTCCCGCCCCCGCCCCGCGCGCAGCATCCGTCCCTACGCTCGCATCGAGGGACAGGGTCATGCGTATCGACGGCGGATCGGGGATCACGGCGACCAGCGACCGCAGCGCGGTAGGAGCCAAGGCCGAGGTCGCCATCGACGCCCGGGTCGCGGCCGAGTGGAACGCCCCGACCTCGCGGCCGGCCGTGTCGGTCACGGCCCAGGCCGACGTGAAGGTCTCGGCCGTCGCGGCCGGCGGCGGCAAGGCGGCGGAACTGGCGCAGGCCAGGGTGCATATGGCCCTGGCCGCCGACGTCTATAACGACACCCCCAACCCGCCGGCCGGCTGGAGCGTGGCCGGCGACGAGGACCTGGCGCGGCTGGGCCTGGATCCCACCGACCTGGAGGAAGCCGGCTCCGACTTCCGCGCCCGGGTCTATGTCGATACGGCGGGCGACTATGTGGTGGCCTTCCGCGGCACCCAGAGCGCCGCGGACTGGAAGGCCAACCTGCAACAGGGCCTGGGGCTGGACTCCGGCCACTACGACAAGGCCCTGCTGATCGGCGAGCGGCTGCGGGCGGCGGGCGAGGACGTCACCCTGACCGGCCACTCCCTGGGCGGAGGCCTGGCCTCGGCGGCGGCCGTGGCCTCGGGCCTGCCGGCCGACACCTTCAACGCCGCGGGCCTGCACGAGGACACGCTGGAGGCCGCCCAGGCCGGCGGCGCGCCCGCGCCCCAGGTCGACGCCTACTATATCGACGGCGATCCGCTGAGCCGGGTGCAGGACGGCGGCGACCGCTGGCTGGGCGCGGGCCTCGGCGGCCTGGTGGGCGGGATCCCCGGCGCGATCCTGGGCGGCCTGTTCCTCGACGCCCCGCCGGCCTATGGCGAGCGCCACGCCCTGACGGCGGTCGGACCCGAGGGCCAGTCGGGCGACGACGCCTCGCTGCTGGACCTGCACGGCCAGGCCTGGCTGACCTCAAGCCTTGACGCGGCCTATCGCGCGGCCGCCAACTGAGGCCCGTGACCCGTTCGGCCCGGATCGCCGCCCTGGCGGCCTCGATGGTGATGATGACGGACGCTGCTCTTGCTGCCTGCTTCGTCGGCGGCACCGCCCTGCCCGACCCCCACGCGGCCCTGGCGGCGGCCGACCACGGCCAGGCCGGTCGCGACCTGATGGCGGCGGTGATCAAGGGTGATGTCGACGAGACCGCCCGCCGCCTGCGCGCCGATCCGGCTTTGAAGACGACGCGCGGCGGTCCCAACGGCGACCTCCTCGGCCTCGCGATCGCCCGCTGCGACAAGCCGATGGTCACGGCGCTGCTGGACCTGGGCGTCCCGCCCGACGGCGGCGACGACGCCATCCCCTTAAGTCTCGCCCTGCGCGCCAGGGATCCGGTCTTCGCCGCCCAGCTGCTGGCCGCCGGGGCCAGCCCGCAGCGGCGCGAGGCCTATTGGCCGCTGAAGGCCGCCATCGGTCTCAATTCCCTGGGCGCCGTGCGCCTGCTGCTCCAGCACGGGGCGCGGGTGAACGACCATGATCCAACCGGCGCGACGCCGCTGCGCATCGCCATCGAGCAGCAGAACTTCCGCATCGCCCAACTGCTGCTCGACGAAGGGGCCGATCCCTGGGCGGTCGGAAGCAACGGCGAGACGGTGGCCACAGTGCTGGCCGGCCCCATGCGCCCCGGCGAGTCGGAGGAACAGGCCGCCCGTCCGCGCGTGATCGAGACCCTGAAAAAAAGCGGCTGGCGCCTGCCCGGCGCGCCCGACTCCCGCGAGACTCGCCGACTCACCCTGACCGGCGCCTGGCCCCCGCCCGAAGCCCGCGCCGCCGGCTGGAAATCCCCGCCGCCCGAAGCGGTCGTCGCCCGCATGCGCCGGTTCTGGACCGAAACCGGCGACAAACGGCGCAATTAGGCGCGGATTTCCCGCCAGGGGCGGTGTTTTCAGTGATTTTGCGGGGGATGGCGGAGACGGAGGGATTCGAACCCTCGATACCCTTTTGAGGTATGCCGCTTTAGCAAAGCGGTGCCTTCAGCCTCTCGGCCACGTCTCCTCCTGAGAGGGAGCGGTTCGATAGCCTGTTCGCTGCAGAATGACAATCGAGCGTCGAAGGAAAATCGCGTTAACGCGACGCTCAGACGGCCACGCTAGGTTGAACCCTGTTCTCCCGTGTGCAGAAGCCCAAGAGCGATCATGAGTTCCGCCTTCGCCCGCCCCGCGGACGCAAGTCATGCGTCCGACGATGTTCGTAGCCGGCGCGGCCCCTTTCGGCCCGAACGTCTCACCCCGGCGCGCGCCCGGGTGCAGATTCGGAACCTGACCCGCTGGTTCCGCGCCGCCGATTCGATTCTCGCCCTTGGTCTGGCTCTCTGGCTGGCGCGCGACGGCGCCCTCGCCGCCCCCCTGGTCGGGGCCGGGGTGCTGCTGGCCGCCCTGCACGGCCTGGAAGCCTATGTCTTCGCCCATCGCGAGCCGCTGATCCGCCACCTGCTGCGCACGGCCGCCGCCGTCGGCGCCGCAACGCTCGCCGTCCAGGTCGTGGCCCTGACGCCGCTGGCCCAAACACCCCTGGGCGGCGCGCATCCGGTGGGCGGCTGGCTGGCCCTGGTCCTGCCCGTGTTCCTGGCGGTGCACGCCGGCTGGTGGGCGCTGGTGCGCCACGGCCGCCGCGTCGGCACCCTGACGCCCAACATCGTGCTGGTCGGCGCCACGACCAACGCCGAGCGCCTGATCGCCGCGGCCCTGCGCACCGGCGAGGTCAATGTGCTGGGCGTGTTCGACGACCGCGCCGCCCGCGCCCCGGAGGCCGTCATGGGCGTGCCGGTGCTGGGCGACACCAAGGCCCTGGTCGACCACCGCATCATGCCCTTCGTCGACCGCGTGGTGATCGCCGTCGATTCCACCGCCCAGGCCCGCGTGGGTCAACTGGTCGAGCGCCTGTCGGAACTGCCCAATCCCGTCAGCATGATCGTCGACATCGGCGGCGACGCCGACCGCGACGCGGCCATGGGACGCCTGGCCGACCTGTCGGGCGCGCCCACCGACGCCCGCCGGGCCATGGTCAAGCGCGCCCAGGATCTGGTCGTCACGGGCCTTGGCCTGATCGTCGCCGCGCCGGTGATGCTGATCGTGGCGATCGCCGTGAAGCTCGACAGCCCCGGCCCGATCTTCTTCCGCCAGCGCCGCCACGGCTTCAACAACGAGGCGATCCTGATCTGGAAGTTCCGCTCGATGCGGCACGAGATGGCCGACGCCAAGGCCGCCCGCCAGATCAGCGCCAACGACGACCGGGTCACCCGCGTCGGCAAGTTCATCCGCAAGACCAGCCTCGACGAGCTGCCGCAGCTGTTCAACGTGCTGACCGGCGAGATGTCGATCGTCGGACCGCGCCCGCACGCCATCGGCATGATGACCGGCGACGTGGAGTCCGCCAAGCTGGTCGCCACCTACGCCCACCGCCACCGCATGAAGCCCGGCGTCACCGGCTGGGCGGCGATCAAGGGCTCGCGCGGCGCCGTCGACACCCCCGAGCTGGTCCGCCAGCGCGTCGCTTACGACGTCGAGTACATCGAGCGGCAGTCGTTCTGGCTCGATCTCTACGTGATCCTGATGACCGTGCCCTGCCTGCTGGGCGACAAGACCGCCGTGCGCTGACCATGTTCTGGCGCGGCGTCCTCGGCTACCTGCCGGTCAACATCGCCCAGGGGGTCGTCGGCCTCCTGACGATCGTGCTGTTCACCCAGGTGCTGACCCCCGCCGAGTACGGTACCTACGCCCTGGCCTTCTCGGCGCTGAGCCTGACCCAGACGGCCCTGCTGACCTGGACCGAGGCGGCCATGGCCCGCTTCCATGCCCGGGCGCAGGAGGACGGCCGCCTGCCGGACCACTTCGCCACCCTCTATCGCCTGTGGATCCTGATGGCCCTGGCCATTCCGGTCGTCGCCGCCGTGATCCTGCGCTTCTGGCCGATGGCCCCGGCGCTGAAAGTCGCCGTCGCGGCCGCCTTCGCCGCCGCGGCGGTCAAGAGTCTCGCCAAGCTTTCGCAGGAACGACGCCGCGCCGCCGGCGAGGTGTCGGGCGCGGCCCTGCTGGACGTGATCCAGACGGTGGGCGGCTTCGCGCTCGGCCTGATCCTGGCCCTGGTCGGCCTGGGCGGCGCCGCGCCGATCCTGGGCATGGGCGCGATCTCGCTGCTGTGCCTGGTGTTCGTGCTGCCGGCCGACCTGGGACGGCTGAAGGGCGGCCATTTCGACAAGGCGCTGGCCAAATCCTACGCCGCCTACGGCCTGCCGGTGGCCTTCTCGCTGATCCTGGCCCTGGTGCTGTCGACCACCGACCGCTTCCTGCTGGCCGCGTTCCTCGACGAGAGCGCGGTCGGCGTCTACCACGCCGGCTATTCGCTGGGCTCGCGCACCCTGGACGTCGTCTTCATCTGGCTGGGCATGGCCGGCGGCCCGGCCATGGTCGCGGCCCTGGAGCGCGGCGGCCAGCCGGCGCTGGAAGACAGCGCCCGCGAGCAGGCCGACTTCATGGTGCTGCTGACCCTGCCCGCCGCCGTCGGCCTGGCCCTGGTCGCCCGCCCCCTGACCGAGGTGATGATCGGCCCGGCCCTGCGCGACGGGGCTGCGGGCGTGACGCCGTGGATCGCCGCCAGCGGCTGGCTGTCGGGCGTGACCACCTACTATCTGCTGCAGGCCTTCACGCTTGGCCGGCGCACGACGATGCTGAGCGTCTGCATGGCCATCCCGGCGGGCGCCAACCTGGCGCTGAACCTGATCCTGATCCCGCGCTTCGGCCTCAACGGCGCGCTGTGGGCCACCACCGCCAGCTATGGCCTGGGCGCGATCGCGGCCGGGGTGCTGGGCCGCCGGGCCTGCGCCCTGCCGATCCCGTGGGAGGCGCTGGCGAAGGTCGGCCTGTCCAGCGCCCTGATGGCGGCCCTGGTCCTGGTCCTGCCCGACTTCGGCGGCCTCTTCGAACTGATCCTCAAGGCGGGCCTCGGCGCGGCGACCTTCGCCGGCGCGGCCCTGCTGCTCGACGCCGGGGGCGCGCGCGGCCGCCTGGCCGTCATCACCCGCAGGTTCCGCCCCGCATGACCGCCCCCCCGATCACGGAAACCATCTTCGACAACGCCGCGTGGGCCTCCGCCGGCCCGCGGCTGTCGGTGCTGATCCCGACCTTCCGCGACGACCCGACCGCCCTGCTCCGCGCCCTGGATGGAAAGGACGACGCGGCCGAGATCGTGGTGCTGGACGACGGCGGCGGCGACGAGGCCCTGGCCGCCCGCATCGGCAAGATCGTCGCGGCCTTGAAGCGCCCCGCCCGCTTCGTGCGCCTGTCGGCCAACGCCGGCCGCGCCCAGGGCCGCAATCGCCTGGCCGCCCACGCCCGGGGCCGGCACCTGCTGTTCCTCGACAGCGACATGCTTCCCGACCCGCGCGATTTCCTCTCGCGCTGGCTGGCGGTGGCGAGCGATGACGCGCCCGTGGCCTTCGGCGGCTTCACCCTTACCCAGACGCCGATCCGGCCCGAGCACGCCCTGCACCGGGCCATGGCGCTGAAGAGCGACTGCACGCCCGCGCCCGAACGCGCCCGCGAACCAGAGAAGCACGTCTTCACCTCGAACCTGCTGGTGCGCCGTGACGTCTTCGAGACCGTCGCCTTCGACGAGGGCTTCGCCGGCTGGGGCTGGGAGGACGTCGAATGGGCGATGCGGGTGGCCCGCGCCCATCCGATCCTGCACATCGACAACACCGCCACGCACCTGGGCCTCGATCCCGCCCCGGTAATGGCCGCCAAGTACGAGCAGTCGGCCGCCAACTTCGCCCGCGTGGTGGCCGCCCACCGCGACGTGGTCAGCGCCTATCCCAGCTACAAGGTCGCCAGGGCCCTCAAGGGCGTTCCCCTGCGTGCGACCTGGCGGCCGTGGCTGAAGGCCATCGCGCTTTCGGAATCGCTGCCCACGCCTCTTCGTGCATTCTCCATGCGGCTCTACCGGGCCGCCCTCTATTCGGACGCCGTGTGATGACCGCAGTCGAACCGACCTATGAAAAAGTCGACGCCTACGAGCCGGACCGCTCGCTGAAGGGCAAGGTCCGCCGCCGGCTGATCCGCCTGCAGCACCGCCGCCCGGCGCGGGTGAAGCTCACCCGGCCGATGGTGTCGTTCAGCTTCGACGACGCGCCCGCGACCGCCTGCGAGGCCGGGGCGCGGGTGCTGGAGGCCCGGGGTTTTCGCGGCACCTACTATTTCGCCGCCGGGCTGACCGGTCGCGACGGGCCGATGGGGCGCTACGCCACCGGCGAGGACGCCTTCCGCCTGCACGCCGCCGGTCACGAGATTGGCTGCCACACCTTCAGCCACCTCGACTGCGGCCAGGCCTCGACGCAGGTCGCCCTGGCCGACGTGGCCCAGAACACCGACGCCCTGGCCGCCTGGGGCGTGGGAAGCGCGGTCAGCTTCGCCTATCCCTATGGCGACGTCGCCGCGCCGGCCAAGACCGCCCTGGCTGGCCGCTTCAAGACCCTGCGGGCCCTGCACCACGGCCTGATCGCCAACGGCGCCGACCTCAACCAGGCCCCGGCCGTCGGCATCGAGGGCGAGGACGGCGAGGCTGTCGCCCTGCGCTGGCTGGACGCCGCCCACCGCCGCAAGGCGTGGCTGATCCTCTACACCCATGACGTAGCGGAAAAGCCGTCGGCCTGGGGCTGCACGGTGGAGGCGCTGGAACGGCTGGTCGACGGCGCGGTCAACGCCGGCTTCGACGTGGTGACGGTGGCCGAGGGCGCGAAGCGGATCGGGCTGTAGAACCCCCTTCTCCCCTTGCGGGAGAAGGTGTCAGCGAAGCTGACGGATAAGGGGTCGCACCCACGAAAAACGCCGCGACAGCTGATCGGCTGCCGCGGCGTCTTGCGTTTGAGAGACCCCTCACCCGACCTCCTCCGGAGGCCACCCTCTCTCGCAAGGGGAGAGGGAAATTATTGGCGCGTCCGCGAGGTCATGCCGGCCGCCGCCGCGTCTTCGGCCATCTGCGGATCGACTTCGGGAGCGGGCTTGGGAGCCGCGGGCGCTTCGACGACCGGAGGCTTTTCGGGTTCGGGCGTCGCCGCCGGCGCGGCTTGCGCTGCGGGCGTGCGGGTGACGGCGGCGCTGGCGGCGTCATCGGCCGCGGTGCGGACCTCGGGACCTTCCTGATAGCCGCCGTTGTCGAAACCGACACCGGCGCTGACCACCAGGATCACGCCGAGGGCCGCCACGGCGCCGACGACGAAACCCAGGACGATCCATCCCAACGGATTGCCGCGACGTTCGGCCTTGGCCATCTGGAGCTCCCTAAAGGGACGGCTCCAACCTCAGGAGCCGACCCAACGCCGGACGGGGCCGACGTCGACGTGGACGAAATTGCTGACCGGATAGTAGCCGACGCCGCCCTGCTTCAAGTCGAGGGCCGCGGTCCGGAGACGATCCAGAGAGACGTCCTCCAGATAGAGATCGATCGCCTTGCCGTCCATGTGCAGGCTGCGTTTGGCGACCTCACCGCTGCGCGCGTGCAACATCGCGTTGGTCTTGGGCGAGCGATAGCCGGAAATGATCTGGAAGTGGGCCTTGGTCTCGGTGCGCGCCGCGAGGCCGGCCATGATGTCGAAAAGCTCGGGATTCATCGGGGCGACGTCGCCCGTCCGATAGTCGCGCAGCACCTTGTCGAGGGCCTGGACGGCGTCGGGCACGTACTCGCCCTTCTCGAAATAGACCGCCTCGACCTTTTCCTGGGTGTGCACGTTGTGCAGCTTCACCCAGCGGGGCTCCGAAGAGACGCGCTGGATCGTCGGCCGGGGCGCGGGAACCGAAGCTTGCGGCAGGTCGTTATCCGACATGCCTTCGGCCGCATTGCCGAGGTCCTGCTTCATCAGCAGGTCGGCGATGGGATCGGCCCCTGGGCCGAACTTGGACTGTGCGAAGGCCGCCATGGGCCCGACCGCACTGGCGCCCAGCACACCGAGGCCAAGCCCCAGAAGCTTGCGTCGTTCGATCATGGATACGCTTTCCCGACTGACTGCGTCAGGCCGCCCGAAGGCCGCCTAAGCTCACTTGGAACACGATAAACTTTCCGGATCGGAAAGGCTTACGCACCAAAAGAGGCCTGACGAGGGCGCTCGGGTCAAGCGGAGCCGGGACGGGCATGACAGCCGAAAGCGTGAGCGGCTTTGACGCCGGCCACGCTTCAAGTGCTTTAAAGACAGTCGCTTGGGCGCCCCGGCGAGGCGCTCAGACGGCTTTCGCTGCGGCGATACGCTGCACGAGTGCGCGATCCCACCCATAGGGGTCGTCGCGGAAATTCACCTGCCCGTCCGGGGTCACATAGGCGGTCCAGTAGAGCAGGAAGACGGCCATCGGCTGTGCCAATTGGGCGCGTACGGTCTTGCCCGAGGCGATGGTCGTGTCGACGTTTTCAGGCGTCCATTCGGCGCTGCCGCCGAGCAGTTGCTTGGCCAGCGGGATCGGCTTTTCCAGGCGCACGCAGCCATGGCTGGCCAGGCGGCTGTAGCTGGCGAACTTGGCCCGCGACGGGGTGTCGTGCAGATAGACGCCGTAGGGGTTGTTGAAGTCGAACTTCACCAGGCCCAGCGCGGCCTTGTCGCCGGCCTTCTGCTGCAGGCGCGAGCCGCCGTCGCCGGTCGGGATGACGATAAAGTCGTTGCGCGCCAGATAGCCCGGATTGGCTCGCTCCTTGGGCCACAGCTCCTTGGTCGCGATCGAGGACGGCACGTTCCAGGGCGGATTGAGCACGATCGAGTGGATCGCCGATTGCAGCATCGGCGTCTCGTCGCCCGGACGGCCCGTGACCGCGCGCATGGTCAGGGTCGGGGCGTCGTGGTGGAAGACGCTCATGACGGCGGCGGCGATGTTGACCTGGATGCGGTCGGCCGGCAGTTCCTGCGGCAGCCAGCGCCAGCGCTCCATGTTGGCGACGATCTGGTCGATGCGCAGCTGCACCGGCACGTTCAGCGCCGTCAGGGTGCCCTTGCCGAGCACGCCGTCGGGATTGAGGCCAAAGCGCTTCTGGGCGCGCATCAGGGCCTGTTGCAGGGCCTCGTCGAACACAGCCACGCCATCGACGGCGATGCTGGGGTCCTCGACCGCAAGGCGGGCCTCCAGCTGGACGATGCGCGGATCGGCCTTGTCGCCCAGCTTCAGCGGCGTCCCCTCGGGGATGACCGCCCAGCCGCCGCGGGCGGCGATGTCGCGATAGGTGACGAGGCCCTTCTGCAGGGTCTGGTAGCCGGTATAGGGCGGCGACAGTTCTTCCAGCCAGCCGGCCAGCTGGTCGTTCTGCACGGCGGCGGCGAAGCCGGGCGCGGGATCGTAGGCCGCGGGGCGCAAGCCCCAGTTGGCGTCGAAGTCGGCGGGGGCCAGGCGGCCGCTGTGCACGGCCTTGGCGTAGCGCAGGGTCAGGGCGATCAGCTGGTTCAAGCCCGCCTGGCGGTCGGCGCCGTTGCGCGAGTCCAGCTGGGCCAGGGCGCGGTCGGGCGCGAAGGCGCCGGGCTCGAAACCGTGCGAGGGCGCGTTGATCAACGCCTTGGCCAGCAGGTCGATCTGGTCGGCGCGCAGGGCCGGCGGCGCGGGCACGGGCACGGGCGCCTGTTGCGGCGCCCGGACAGGCCGGACTTGAGCTTGAGCATGAACGGCTGGAGCCGCCGACATCCACAGGGCCGCCCCAAGCAGGGCGGTCGAAACTTTCAGGCTCTGTCTCACCGTCGACGGGTCTCGCACGCACATTGCGCGCGGCCCCTCCGCGCGCTTCCCAAATGGCAATTCCGCGTCGGCTTCGTCAACGCGAGGATCGTGAAACTGCAACGGCCAAGGTCGCCTTTTGGTTCTTTCTCACGTTGCGGAACCTTAACGCCACACTCGCGGTTTGCATTCCGACGTCGGCGCCTTTGCGCCACAATCGTCCTTGGCAGGATCACCACACATGAGAATCGCCCAGGTTCCGCCCCTGTACGAAGCCGTTCCACCGCGGTTCTACGGCGGGACGGAACGGGTGGTCGCGCACCTGACCGACGCCCTGGTCGACCTGGGCCACGAGGTCACCCTGTTCGCCTCCGCCGAAGCCCGCACCAAGGCCGACCTGGTGGTCGTCCGCGACCAGGCGATCCGCCTGGATCCCGCCCCGCTGAAGTCCGACCTGGCCGCCCACATCGCCATGCTGGCCGAGGTTCGCCGCCGCGCCGACGACTTCGACGTCATCCACTTCCACACCGACATGATCCACTTCCCGCTGTTCGAGGGCATGGCGGGAAAGACCCTGACCACCCTGCACGGGCGGCTCGACCTGAAGGACCTGCCGGGTGTCTATCGCCGCTGGCCGCAGTTTCCGCTGGTCTCGATCTCCGACAGCCAGCGCGCGCCCCTGCCCTTCGCCAACTGGGCCGGCACGGTGCTGCACGGCATGTGCGCCGAGATCTACGAATACCACCCGAAACCAGAGGGTTACCTCGCCTTCCTCGGACGGATCTCGCCTGAGAAGGGACCCGAACGGGCGATCGCCATCGCCAAAAGGGTCGGCCGCCGGCTGAAGATCGCCGCCAAGGTGGACGCCGCCGACCGCGAGTACTTCCACGCCGTCGTAGAACCGCTGCTCGACCACCCGCTGATCGAGTTCGTCGGCGAGATCGGCGACGCCGAGAAGTCGGCCTTCCTAGGGGGCGCCGACGCCCTGCTCTTCCCCATCGCCTGGCCCGAGCCCTTCGGCCTGGTGATGATCGAGGCCATGGCCTGCGGCACCCCGGTGATCGCCTACCAATGGGGCTCGGTGCCCGAGGTGATCGAGGAAGGCGTCACCGGCTTCATCGTCGACGACGAGGACGAGGCCGTCGCCGCCCTGCGCCGCCTGCCCGACCTGTCGCGCCAGACGGTGCGCGCGCGGTTCGAGACCCGGTTCTCGGCCCACGCCATGGCCCGTCGCTATCTCGACATCTATGCGCGCCTGGACGAGGCGGCCCAGCCGCCGCGCCTGACCCTGGCCCAGAGCGCCTGACCCGTCGGCGGTCCAGCCCAACGGCCAAGCTGCCGGCCTGAGGCCGCATTGTATTTTCAAGTTTCAGCGACCGCGCCCTCACCGGCGCGGCCGCTGATCGCGTTTAAGACCCAGCGTTCCGGATTAAGGGGCATCGAATGGACGACCTCGCACCGACCCCGTTGACCGCCGGCGAGCAGGGCGAAACCGGCGAACCGCGCGTGCCCTACCGGCTGTTCGCCCTGAAGGACCGCGACACCTTCCTGGTGGCCGACGCCTTCGGCGACGTGCTGGGGGCGGCCGACGGCCTGTTTCATGACGACACCCGGCTGCTGTCACGCCTGCGCCTGCTGATCGGCGGCAAGCCGCCTGCCCTGCTGAGCGCCAGCGTCTCGCAGGACAACGTCTTCTTCACCTCGCACTCGACCAACCAGACCGTCCAGTCGCTGGGCGGATCCTCGGCCCCGCACGGAGCGATCCATATCGAGCGCAAGCGCTTCCTGTGGTCGGAGCGGCTCTATGAGCGGCTGCGCTTCGTCAACTACAGCCGCGACATGGTCATCCTGCCGGTGATCCTGGAGTACGACGCCGACTTCCACGACATGTTCGAGGTGCGCGGCTCCAAGCGCAAGGCGCGCGGCCGGGTGCTGCCCGCCGAGCTGAACGGCCGCTCGGTGCACTTCGCCTACCAGGGCCTGGACGAACTGCGGCGCGACAGCGTCATCGCCTTCTCCGAACCGCCCGGACGCCTGACGCCGCAACGCGCCGAGTTCATGTTCATGCTGACGCCGGACACCCATTTCGACCTCTATCTCGAGGTCGGGCCGGTTCCGGACCATCCGCCGACCCGCGAGCGCTGGCGCGCCGCCGCCGCCCGCGCAAGGCTGGACATGCGCGGCCGCCGTCGGCGGGGCGCGCGGCTGAACAGTTCCGGCCGCCTTTTCAACGACTGGCTGGAGAAGTCGCGGGCGGATCTGGCCCTGCTGACCACCGAGTTCGAGACCGGCCCCTATCCCTATGCCGGCATCCCGTGGTTCTCGACCCCGTTCGGCCGCGACGCCATCATCACGGCCTGGCAGGTGCTGTGGATCGAGCCGCGCCTGGCGCGCGGGGTGCTGGCCTATCTGGCCGCCCACCAGGCCGAGGAGGTCAGCGCCTTCCGCGACAGCGCGCCCGGCAAGATCATGCACGAGACCCGCAAGGGCGAGATGACCGCCCTCGGCGAGCTGCCCTTCGGCCGCTATTACGGCGGGGTCGACACCACGCCGCTGTTCGTGGCCCTGGCCTGCGCCTATGCCGAGCGGACCGGGGACCTGGCCTTCATCGACAGTCTTTGGCCGCGCCTGCAGGCGGCCATCGGCTGGATAGAGCACTTCGGCGACAGCGACGGCGACGGCCTGATCGACTACGCCCGCGGCGCCGACACCGGCCTTTCCAACCAGAACTGGAAGGACAGCGAGGACAGCGTCTTTCACGCCGACGGCAAGTTCCCCGACGGGCCGATCGCCGTGGTCGAGGTGCAGGGCTACGCCTTCGCCGCCTTCAAGGGCATGGCCGATCTCGCCCGCCGGCGCGGCGAAGCCGACAACGCCGAGCGCTGGGCCGCCAAGGCCGAGCACCTGCGGACCATGGTCGAGGATCGGTTCTGGATGGAGGACAAGGGCTTCTACGCCATGGCCATCGACGGCCACGGCCAGCCCTGCCGGGTGCGCGGCTCAAATCCCGGGCACCTGCTGTTCTGCGGCCTGCCCTCGCCCGAGCGGGCGGCCAAGGTGGCGCAGACCCTGCTGTCCAACGTGTTCCACAACGGCTTCGGCGTGCGGACCCTGGCCGAGGGCGAGCCGCGCTTCAATCCGATGAGCTATCACAACGGCTCGGTCTGGCCGCACGACACCGCCATCTGCGCCATGGGCCTGGCCCGCTACGGCCACCGCGACGGCGTGGTGCGGATGACCTCGGGCCTGTTCGAGACCGCCGCCCACTACGAGATGCGCCTGCCGGAGCTGTTCTGCGGCTTCCCCCGCCAGCCCGGCGAGCCGCCGGTGGCCTATCCCGTGGCCTGCCTGCCCCAGGCCTGGGCGGCCGGCTCGGCCTTCATGATGCTCCAAGCCTGTCTGGGAATCACCGTCGACGGCTGGGCCGGTGAGATCCGCATCCAGGAGCCGCGCCTGCCGATCGGCATCGACAGCCTGTCGATCGAGAACCTCGGCGTCGGCGACAAGCTGACCGATGTTTCCTTCGAGCACGTCGGCCGCCATGTCACGGTGCAGGCCGGCCGGCGCTCGACCGTGCCGATCCTGACCCGCTGCTAGTCCCCCAAGCCCTCTACAAGCGTCCCAAGAACAAGAAGAGCAAGATCCCATGCCCCAGAACCTCGACCTCTTCCCGATCGGCAACTGCGCCGTGAACGCCCTGATCGACCGCGACGGCCGGTTCGTCTGGGGCTGCATGCCCCGGGTCGATTCCGATCCGGTGTTCTCGACCCTGCTCAGCGGCCTGGAGCCGCCGTTCGAGGGCGGCAAGGGGCTGTGGGACGTGGTCGTGGACGGCGCGACGAGCGTGGAGCAGGCCTATCTGCGCAACACCCCGATCCTGCGCACGGTGATCACCGATGCGGACGGGGCGAGCCTGGAGATCATCGACTTCGCGCCGCGCTTCCAGCAGTTCAGCCGCATCTATCGCCCCACAGCTTTCATCCGCCTGGTGCGGCCACTGAGCGGGGTGTGCCGCGCCACCATCCGCCTGCGGCCGACGGCCAGCTGGGGCGCGCGCCTGGCCGAGCACACCAACGGCTCCAACCACATCCGCTACCTGTGCTCGGACATGACGATCCGGCTGACCACCGACTGCCCGGTCTCGCACATCCTGGAGGAGCGGACGTTCCGCATCGAGCGGCCGATCGCCATGTTCCTGGGGGCCGACGAAGGCTTCGACGCCGACGTCGGCGCCACCTGCGCCCGGATGCTGCAGCAGACCGAGGACTATTGGCTGAACTGGGTGCGGGGTCTCGCCGTGCCGCTCGACTGGCAGTCGGCGGTGATCCGCGCGGCCATCACCCTGAAGCTCTGCACCCACGAGGAGACCGGCGCGATCGTCGCGGCCATGACCACCTCGGTGCCCGAACACGCCAACAGCGGCCGCAACTGGGACTACCGCTACTGCTGGCTGCGCGACGCCTACTACGTGGTCCAGGCCCTCAACCGCCTGGGCGCGGTCGACATCCTGGAGAACTATCTCTCTTACCTGCGCAACATCGTCGACCGGGCGGCCGGCGGCCATATCCAGCCGCTGTTCGGGGTGGGGTACGAGCCGGCGCTGATCGAGCGCTTCGCCCCGGACCTGGCCGGCTATCGCGGCATGGGGCCGGTGCGGATCGGCAACCAGGCCTTCGAGCACCAGCAGCACGACGTCTACGGCCAGATCATCCTGTCCTCGACCCAGGCCTTCTTCGACGAGCGCCTGCTGCGGCCGGCCACGATCGACGACTTCAAGGCCCTGGAGCCGGTGGGCGAGCGGGCCTTCCAGCTGCACGACCAGCCCGACGCCAGCCTGTGGGAGTTCCGCGGCCGGGCCAATGTGCACACCTATTCGTCGGTGATGTGCTGGGCCGCCTGCGACCGCCTGGGCAATGTCGCCGAGAAGCTGGGCCTGGCCGATCGCGCCGTCTTCTGGAACGAGCGCGCGGCCAAGGTGCGAGGCGCCATCGACAGCCAGGCCTGGAACGAGACCCTGGGCCGGTTCGCCGCCACTTTCGGGGGCGAGGAACTGGACGCCAGCCTGCTGCAACTGGTGGACCTGCGCTACATCGCCGCCGACGACCCGCGCAACAAGGCCACGGTGGCGGCCATCGAGGCGGGCCTGCGCAAGGGCAGCTACCTGCTGCGCTACGCCCTGCCCGACGACTTCGGCACGCCGCAGACGGCCTTCAACATCTGCACCTTCTGGCTGATCGAGGCGCTCTATCTGGAAGGCCGCATCGAGGAAGCGCGGGATCTGTTCGAGGAGATGCTGGGCCGCCGCACGGCCGCCGGCCTGCTGTCGGAGGACATCGGTTTCGAGGACGGCGAGCTGTGGGGCAACTACCCGCAGACCTATTCGCTGGTGGGGCTGATCAACTGCGCCGCCCTGCTCAGCCGGCCGTGGACTTCCGTCCGCTGACGGAGCGTCAACCCCACCCCCTGCACGTTTTGGTGAGCGAAACGTGACGCACAGCTGGACCGTGCAGGGGATCGAAACCGGCGATGGATGCGTTGTTGGCGCCTAGTTCCATAGTGAAAGGGGCCAAACTGCATGACCGCGTACGGGTCTGCCGCTAGGCTTGCGGCGTCGGATCTTCCGACACCGCCGATCAATATTCCCGCCAATGCCGCGCTGTTCCTCGACCTCGACGGAACACTCGCCCCCATCATGCCGCGTCCGGACGACGTCGGCCCCGATCCCGCGCGCGCGGCCCTGCTGGCGCGCCTGCGGGCCGCCCTGAACGACCGCGTGGCCGTGGTCAGCGGCCGCTCGCTCGACGACCTCTCGCGCATCCTCGGCCAGGACGGCGTGGCCTATCTGGCCGCCGTGCACGGCCTGGAGCGCCGCACGCCGGCCGGCGCCTGGCGCTCGGAACCGCACGAAGGCCTGGCCGAGGCCCGCGACGTGCTGGGCGACCTCGCCCGCTGCGATCGCGGCCTGCTGCTCGAGGACAAGCATCTGAGTCTGGCTTTGCACTACCGCAACACCCCCTCGGCCGCCGACGCCGTGGTCGAGGCCGCCGAACGCCTGGCGCGCCAGACCGGCCTCGTGCTGCAACTGGGCGACATGGTCGCCGAGCTGCGCACGCCCGGCCAGGACAAGGGCTCGTCGGTCGCCGCCCTGCTGCGCGAACCGGCCTTCCATGGCGCCACGCCGATCTTCGTCGGCGACGACCTGACCGACGAGGACGGCTTCGCGGCCGCCGCCCGCCTCGGCGGTTTCGGCGTGCTGGTGGGTCCCGAGCGCCCCACCGCCGCGACCTATCGCCTGGACGGCCCGGAGGCCGTTCACGCCTGGCTGGACGCCGCCGCCCAGGCCGTCACGACCAGCGAGGCAGCCCGATGAGCCGCCTGATCGTCGTATCGAACCGCGTCAATCCGCCGTCCGGCAAGGGCGAGGAAAGCGTCGGGGGCCTGGCCATGGCCCTGGCCGCGGCCCTGCGCGAATATTCCGGCATCTGGTTCGGCTGGAGCGGCAAGACCACGCCGGAGTTCACCGGCCAGCTGTCGATGCAGCGCATCGAGGGCGTGACCGTGGCCACGGTCGACCTCGAGGAAGGCGACTACCAGGAGTACTACAACGGCTACGCCAACAAGACGCTGTGGCCGCTGTTCCACTACCGCGTCGACCTGACGGCCTACGACCGCTCGTTCGGCGAGGGCTACGACCGGGTCAACAAGCGCTTCGCCGAGACCCTGCGGCCGCTGATCGAGCCGGACGACATCATCTGGGTGCACGACTATCACCTGATCCCGATGGCGCGGGAGCTGCGGCGGCTGGGCGTGACCAACCGCATCGGCTTCTTCCTGCACATCCCCTGGCCGGCCCACCAGTTGGTGGTCACCCTGCCCCGCCACCGACCGCTGGTGGAGGCGATGTTCCACTACGACCTGATCGGCTTCCAGACCGAGGAGAGCCTGCAAGCCTTCGAGGGCTATGTGCTCAACGAGGTCGGCGGCGAGAAGACCGAGGACGGGCGCCTGCGCGCCTTCGGCCAGGTGACCGAGGCCGGGGCCTTCCCGATCGGCATCGACGCCGAGGACTTCGCCCGCATCACCAAGAGCTCGCGGGCCATGCGGGTCTATGACCGGATGGCCGCGCACAGCGTGTTCCGCAAGATGGTCGTCGGCGTCGATCGCCTCGACTATTCCAAGGGGCTGGAAGAACGCCTGATCGGCTTCGAGCGCTTCCTGCACGACAACGAGGAAGCGCGGAACGAGGTCATGCTGCTGCAGATCGCGCCGATCTCGCGCGATGAGGTCGAGGCCTACCAGGACATCCGCCACCGGCTGGACGGCCTGATCGGCCGCATCAACGGCGCCTATGCCGAGATGGACTTCACGCCGATCCGCTATCTCAACCGCTCCTACCGGCGCGACGAGCTGGCGGGGGTCTATCGCGCGGCCAGGGCGGCGCTGGTCACGCCGCTGCGCGACGGCATGAACCTGGTGGCCAAGGAATATGTCGCCTCGCAGAACCCCGAGGATCCGGGCGTGCTGATCCTGTCGCGCTTCGCCGGCGCCGCGCGGCAGATGAAGGAGGCGCTGATCATCAATCCCAACAGCCCCGAGGAGATTTCCGACGCGCTGAGCCGGGCGCTGGCCATGGACGAGACCGAGCGAAAGCGGCGCTGGGAGGCCCTGATGGACAACGTCACCCGCCAGGACGTCACCGCCTGGCGCGACGACTTCGTGGCCGCGCTGAAGGGGCGTCCGCCGGTGGCCGAAGCGGCCAATACCGAAGTTCCCGAAGAGGAACCGTCGGTCGTGACGGTCAAGAAAGCCGCCCTGGTCGGGGCCAAGAAATAGCATGGCCGCCCGCCCCACCTGGCAGGGCCACCTGCGGCTCTCGCTCGTGACCTGCCCGGTGGCGCTCTACACCGCCACCAATCCCGGCGGCGAGGTGCGGTTCAACCTGCTGCACCCCAAGACCCACAACCGCATCAAGATGGTGGCGACGGACCCGGATCTCGGGCCCGTCGAGCGGTCGGACCTGGTCAAGGGCTACGAGGTCGAGAAGGACCGCTATGTCATCGTCACGCCCGAGGAGATCGAGAGCGTGCGGCTGGAGAGCACCCGCACGATCGACATCGAGCGCTTCGTCGACGTGGCCGACATCGATCGGCTCTATTGGGACAATCCCTACTTCCTGGTCCCCGACGGCAAGCTGGCGGTCGAGGCCTATTCGGTAATCCGCGACGCCATGGCCGGCGCCAAGCGCATCGCCCTGGGCCGCGTGGTGATGCACACGCGCGAGCGCCTGCTGGCCATCGAGCCGCGCGGCAAGGGGCTGATCGCTTACTCGCTGCGATCCTACGACGAGGTGCGCGATCCGGCCGACCTGTTCGACGACATCCCGGCCAAGAAGGCCGACGCCTCGATGATCGCCATCGCCCGCAAGATCATCGAGCAGCAGGATGGACCGTTCGAGCCGCAGGCCTTCAAGGACCGCTACGAGGACGCCCTGCGCGCCCTGATCAAGCGCAAGGAAAAGGGCGGCAAGGCCAAGGTCTCGGCCGCGCCGCCCGAGGACACCAACGTGGTCGACCTGATGGAGGCGCTGCGAAAGAGCCTGGGCGGCAAGGCGCCGGCGAAGCCGCCTGCGCGGAAGCCGGCGGCGAAGGCCGCGGCCAAGGCGAAGAAGGCCTCCTAGCGGCCCAAAGTCCGAGCATCCCCGCGAAGGCGGGGATCCAAGCTGAGGTATCGACGAGGCTCGGCGCACCTCGCCAGACTCGGCTTGGACCCCCGCCTTCGCGGGGGAGATCGGCGTTGGGTTGGCGTCTTAGGCCGCCTCGGCCACCGGCGACTTCGCCTCCCTCAGACGCAGGTAGATGCAGCCGAAGCCGACGATCGCATTGAGGATGCCCACCAGCACGAACGGCGAGGCCGGGCCGACGACGTCGAACAGCACGCCGCCGACCGTGCCCAGCACCAGGATGCCGAACGCGCCGCACAGGTTGAAGAAGCCGATGACGGCGCCGCGGCCCTCCTCCGGCGCTTCCTTGCCGATCAGGGCCTGGGAGCCGATGAAGGCGCTGATCTGGCCCACGCCCAGCAGCACGAACAGCGGCATGGCCGCCTTGCTCAGCGGGTCGTCGATGAAGATCGTCGCCAGGTAGCCGACGCCGCCCAGCAGCATGCAGGCGGCAAGCGCGGTCAGGCGGTGGGCCTTGTCGATCATCAGGGCCACGACCACCGGCCACAGCAGGGCCGCCGACTGGGCGACGATGAACGGGATGCGGCCCTGGTCGAGGGCGTCGGCCAGGGTGGCGCCGTTCTCCAGCGCGGCCTTCTTGCCCCAGGCGATGGCGTAGGCGCCGACGATGGCCAGGTCGCCCCGGGCCACGAAGGCCGAGGCGTAGGCCAGGACGATGCGCGGATTGGCCTTGGCGGCGGCCACGCCAACGCCCAGCTGGGTCGAGAGCTTGGGCCGCTCGACCGTGCGCGTCGCCATGCCCGGCTTGAGACCGAACCACATCACCGCCGAAGAGATCACGCACATCACCGCCGCGACCGCCAGGGCGGCCTGGCCGGCGGCCTTCTCGCCCATGCCGTCGGCCACGAAGATGGAGGGAAGCTTCCCGATGGCCAGCGCCAGCACCACCACGCCCAGGCCGTTGAGCACGCCCGACAGGGCGACGATCTTGCCGCGGTCGCGAGCCTTCACATAGTCGGCCAGGACGGTCGACAGCATGCCCGTCGTCGCGCCGATGCCGATGGCGTAGATCACCTTGTAGAGCGACAGGTCCCACAGGCTGGTGGCCAGCGGATAGAGCAGATAGCCGGCCGCCGTCGCCAGGAAGCCGACGGCGTAGACCGCCCGCCGCCCCACGCGGTCGGCAAACGCTCCGGCCAGGCCGAACACGAACAACAGCGCCACCTCGTTGACGAGGTTGAGGATCCCCAGGGCCGAGCCCTGGCGGTCGAGCGGCACGCCCAGATTGGCGCTGAGCACGTAGGGCGTCATGATCGCCACGGTCGTGGCCAGCCCGATATTGACGAAGGAGGCGTAGAGCGCGGTCCACATGTGGCCGGCGCGTACGCCCGGCTCGATCGCCACTATGCCGAAGCGCTCGGGATCTTTGGCCTTCGCCATTTGGGGGAACTCCAGGAAAGCTTGGGGGCAAGGAAAAGGCCCGGCGCGCAGGCGCGCCGGGCCTTGGCAGTTCACACGATTAGCCGGATCAGAAGGTCTTGCTGATGCGGATCGAGCCGGCGCGCTTGTCAGGCAGGCTGACGACGTAGGCGCGCACCGGGGTGTTGTTGTTCAGGTCGAAGTAGCCGAAGTCGGTCGCCGCGATGGCGTTCTTCGGGGTGTCGTCGTTGAACAGGTTGGTCACCGAGACATCCACGCTCCACGACCCGTCGGTGATCCCGGCCCGCAGATCCGAGACGAAGTAGCTCGGCAGCCAGGTCAGGTTGTTCTGGGTCATGTAGCGCTTGGACTGGTAGCGACCGCTGAGTTCGGTCGTCCAGGTCCAGCCGGCGCCCACCGGCAGGTCGCCGGTCACGAGGGCCGCGACGTTCAGGCTGTGCTTGGGCGTCAGCGGCACGGCGTTGCCGGTGTAGTTGCCGCCGCTGGACTCGATCCGGTCGAAGTAGCCGGGGGTCGAGACCTTGTAGTTGGTGAACTCGGCGTCGGTGTAGGTGTAGTTGCCGCTGAGCGTCAGCCAGTTCGTCGCCCGCCAGTCGCTGGTCAGGTCGAAGCCCTTGCTTTCGCTTTCGCCGGCGTTCTCCACCGACGGCACCGAGGTGCCGCCCAGAACCTTGGTGGTGCCGATCTGCTGGTTCTTGTAGCGGTTGAAGAAGATCGCGCCGTTCACGACCAGGTCGCCGCCGAGGAAGACGTTCTTCGAACCGATTTCGAAGCTCTGCAGCTTCTCCGGCTTGAAGGTCGAGTCCACGCTGCCGCTGGTGCCCGTGGTGTCGACGCCGCCCGGCTTGAAGCCTTCGCCGTACGACGCATAGACCGAGTTGCGCGAGGTCAGCTTGTAGTTGGCCACGAAGTTCGGCGTGAAGGCGTGATCCTTGACCGTCTTCTTGTCGATCTGGGTGGTCTTGGCGATCTGGGCGGCGCGCACCGAAGCGGTGCCGGCCGGACCGGCGGCGCAACCCAGCTGGGTCAGGCAGACAAGTTGGACGCCGAACAGGCGGTAATACATCGGCTGGTACGGGCTGCCGCGATAGGCGATCCGTTCCTCGATGTAGCGACCGTCGAAGCGCACGGTCAGGGCGTCGGTGACGTCGTATTCGACGCTGCCGGCCCACGACAGCGAGTCCGTCTCACGCGAGATCTTCAGCGGATAGTCGGCCGTGGCCTTGGCCGTCGTGGTCGGGGCTTGGAAGGTCCCGGTCGCGCTGGCGCCGCCGCCCATATAGAGCGCCGTCAGGATGGTCATGCGGGGATCGGACCCCGTACGCATCCAGAACTGATCCTTGTTGATCTGGCTGGCTTGCTCGTGGAAGTACAGGCCTTCCAGCGAGGTCCGCAGCTTGCCGAAGTCCTTGTTCCAGCGCAGCGTCTGGCTCTGCTGCTTGGTGTCGAACTCGTCGTCCAGCATCACCGAGAAGCCGATGGCCGGCAGGCCGCCCGTCGGAGCCACGGTCGAGTAGTTAAGACCGTAGGCGCGCAGGAAGCTCAGATAGGGATACAGCGAGCCGTAGAACGGCGCGATGCCGGCATAGGACGACAGGACGTTGCCCGACAGGCTGTAGTCGCTGTTGTCGAAGTCCTGGATCTGGGTGGTCTCGCCGCGGGTGATGCCGGTCAGCGAGGTGAACGTGCCCCAGTCGCTTTCATAGTTGATCTCGAACGAGGCGCGGGTCGCGTCGGTGACGGTGCCCGTGAAGTCCTTGCCCGTGCGCGGATCCAGCGAATAGGAGACGGTCTGGTTCTTGACCACCGCGGCGTTGGCGAGGTTGCCCTTCACCGTGTAGCCGGCCCGACCCGTGCTCGGATCGGTGGCCGAGACGCCCAGATCGGCGGTGTTGGCCGCGCCGGTCTGCGGGTTCACCGACGTGATGAAGGCCCGGGCCATCTGGTCGTACTCTTCGTGCGAAGTCTGCACGCGAGCGAAGACCGTCAGGTTCTCGGTCGGCTTGATCAGCAGGCCCAGGGCCGCGCCCTTGGACTCGCCGCCGCCGACCTTGGCGCCGCTGACGCTGTTGCGGTACTGGCCGTCGTTCTCCCAGGCGCCGACGTTCAGGCTGAGCGCCAGCTTGTCCTGCACCAGCGGACCGGTGATCGAGGCCTTGCCTTCCTTGAGGCCGAAGCTGCCGGCTTCCAGGCTGATCTTGGCCTCGAATTCATCGAGGTTCGGACGCTTGGAGATGTAGTTGATCGCGCCGGAGAAGGCCGAGCGGCCGTAGAGCACGCTTTGCGGGCCCTTCACCACTTCGATCCGCTCGGCGTCGACGAAGCGCAGGCTCGCCAGAGCGCCGCCACCGGCGGTGGCGAAGGCTTCCGAAGACGTGTCGACCCCATCCACCAGAATGGCCACGTTCGGACGGCCCCGAACGGCTTGAACGCCGCGGATGGCCGGACGCGTATCGCTAGGCGTCAGACCCTGATCAAAGGTCAGGCCGGCGGTCGATTGCGCCACCCGAGCGATGTCAGAAATATTACGGCGTTCGATCGTCTCCGCCGACACCGCATTGATGCTGATTGGAACCTCTTGCAGAGCTTCCGACTTACCGCGAGCCGTGACGGTGATCTCTCCAATCACCGTGGACTCTTCCGAAGTTGTCGTTTGCGCGAAGGCTTGCCCCGCGCAGACCAAAAGCGTAAGAGCGCTCGCGCTCGCACAGTAGATATTCATCGCCGACTTGGTCATGACTCCCCTCTTCAAATCTTGACCACACCCCGCCGCGTTCACCGCGACTGTTCCCCGCCGGTCAAGATGATGGAGCCGGACCAATACAGGTCTTGCGATAAAGCGTTTGTCCGTCCATCGGATAGGAGTTCAGGAAAGTAAGCCATGCTGTCAGAGATCGCCGCCGCGCCCAAGCCTCGACAATCACGTCGGATCGCCACTGAAGCAGCGATCGTGGAGGCTTTTGGGCGTCTTATGGAGCGCGGAAGCGTCCACGACGCGGGTGTGAACGCCCTAATCAAGGAAGCGGGCGTAGGCAAGAAACAAATCTATGACTATTTCGGCGGACTGGGCGGCGTGGCCGATGCGTGGGTGCGCCGCACCGGCGTCTGGCCCCGCCTGACCGACATGATCGACGAGTCGCTGGAGACCTTCCACCAGCGCCCGGCGATGGAACGCCTGCGCATGCTGGTGCGGGCCTACGCCTCGACCCTGCGCGCCCACCCGGCCGTCGCCACCATCATGGCCGGCGAGTTCGCAGGGCCGCCCGAGCTGCGCGACGCCGTCACCGCCGTGCGCATCCGCATCTGGGAAGAGTACGAGCGGCTGTTCATCGGCCAGCGCAGCGAGGACAAGGAACTGCTGGCCGTGGCCATGACCATGCTGTCGGCCGTCTCCTACATCGGCATGCGCGCCAAGTTCGAACCGAACTTCTTCGGTTTCGATCTTCACGACGACGACGCCTGGGATAAGGTCGCGGGCATGCTCGACCACGTGATGGGCCGCTATCAGACGGGCGTCGAGGTCGCGATTTCTCGTCAGGCGGATATCGCCGAATAGAAAATTGACCGGTCGGTCCCTTTTTGAAAATCTCCGAGCATCCCGCCAACCGCGGGACTGAATGGCACGCGGAGACCTTCATGTTCGGCGACCCCCTTTCTCTTCCCGTCAAACCCCAGGCGGGAGACCTCTGGGTGGCCGCGACCACGGTCACCGACCACCAGCTGAAACTGGGCCTGTCGCGCATCCTGCTGCTGGGCCCTGATCTGCAGGTGAAGGCGGCGCTGCACACCGGCGACTTCGGCATGGTTTCGGGCTTGGCGGTGAATCCCCGCACCGGCGAGCTCAACGCCCTCGACCCCTTCGCCCGCAACGTCACCCGCATCGACGCCGACGGACGCCGCGTTCCCGGCCAGGCCTCGCTTCTCCCCGGTCGAGGCCTGGGCTCGATGGTGTTCCTGCCCGACGGCGGCGCGCTGGCCGGCGAGCACCTCTCGGGCCTCGCCCCGCCCTTCACCGGCGAAGGCCGCCTGGTGCGCTTCGACGCCGACGGCCGCGTCATGCGCTTCTATCGCCCCGAGTATCATGGCGGCGTGATGGGCTTCCTGGGCGTCACGCACCTGGCCCTGCTGTCGGACGGCAAGACCGTGGCCTACGTCTCCGAGACCGGCCACACCGTCTTCCGCTACGACATCGAGGCCGACGCCCAGCTGTCGCCGCTCTATGTCCGCACCGATCCCCCGGGCATGGTGTTCGGCCTAGCGACCGCCCCGAACGACGACGTGCTGGTCAGCTGCGGCAATGAAGTGCGCCGCATCGCCCAGGACGGTTCGGTGGTCCGCGCCTACGCCGTGCCGGAAGGCCGCGGCTGGTCGTTCCTGCGCGCCACCGAAGACGGCGCGCACTTCTGGGCCGGCGACTTCTTCTCGGGCCAGCTGGCCAAGATCGCGCTGGACAGCGGCGAGGTCGTCGCCAGCGTGAAGCTCGACATCCCGTTCGGCGTCACCTCGATCGTGGAAGCAAAGGCGGCCTGATGGGCAAGAAGCGCAAGATCCTGCTGGCGGGCCTCGGCGTCGTCGTCCTGGCGGGCGCGGCGACCTATGCGTCGGCGCCGCTCTACTGGAGCCGCTATTTCCGCGCCCTGACCGTCAACCCGCTGGAGCCGCCGATCGACTGGTATAAGCCGGTCGCCGTGGTGAAGGGCGCGCCGGGCAAGGCCCTGCCGAAGACCACGCCGCAGGCGGCCGGGATCGATCCCGCCGCCCTGGACGCCGCCGCCGACTACGCCGGGGCCCGCAAGTCGGACGCCCTGATCGTCGTCAAGGACGGGGCGATCGTCTACGAGCGCTACTGGAACGGCGTGGGCCCCACCAGCCGGATGAAGGCCCACTCCTTCACCAAGACCCTGAACGGCATGCTGATCGGCGCCGCGATCGCCGACGGCAAGATCAAGTCGGTCGACCAGCCGGCCGCCGACTTCATCACCGAGTGGCGCGGCGACGAGCGCGCGAAGATCACCATCCGCGACCTCTTGCAGATGTCGTCGGGCCTGGCGGCGCCGGACTATTCCTACGCGCCGTGGTCCAGCACCATCCGCACCTTCCTGTCGCCGGATCTGGCCAAGGACAATCTGGCCCTGAAGGCGACCCACCCGCCGGGCACGGTGTTCGGCCACCATAACCCCGACCCGGTGGCGCTGAGCGTCATCGTCGAGCGGGCCACCGGCAAGACCTTCGCCGACTACATGTCGGAAAAGCTGTTCCGTCCGCTGGCCATGCACGACGGCCAGCTGTGGCTGGCCAAGGAAGGCGGCCTGGCCCACGGCGACTGCTGCCTGGTCTCGCAGGTGCAAGACTGGATGCGTATCGGCGTCATGCTGGCCAATGGCGGTTCGTTCGAGGGCCGCGAGGTCCTGCCGGCCTCTTACGTCGAAGCCATGAGCGCGCCGAGCAAGGCCAATCCGGGCTACGGCTTCCAGATATGGCGCGGCCGCCCCTACGCGGCCGACCGCATCTATACGCCCGAGCGTCCCGACAAGAGCAGCAAGTCGGCCGAACCGATCGCCGCGGAAGACGCCATCTTCCTCGACGGCTGGGGCAAGCGCCGCCTCTGGATCGTGCCGTCGCAGAAACTGGTCATCCTGCGCGACGGAGTGGACCTCGACGACTGGGACGACACCAAGATACCCAATCTCATCCTCCGCGGACTCACCCCCGCCCCGCAGCCGGAGAAGACGCCATGATCAAGAACCAGTGGTACGTGGCCGACTACAGCGACGAGATCGCCAAGGGCGGCCACAAGCGGGTGAAGATGCTGGGCCTGGAGTTCGTGGTGTTCCGCGACTCCAAGGGCAAGGTCAGCTGCCTGTCGGACGTCTGCATCCACCGCGGCGCGTCGCTGGGCAGCGGCATGGTCGTGGATGACGCCATCGAGTGCCCCTATCACGGCTGGCGCTTCAACGGCGGCGGCAAGTGCGTGAAGATCCCGTCGCAGGAGCCGGACGCCAAGATCCCGCCGCGCGCCAAGATCGACTCCTATCCCGTGCAGGAGAAGTACGGGATGATCTGGGTGTTCATGGGCGACCTGCCCGAGGCCGAGCGCCCGCCCCTGCCGCCCTTCCCCGAGTTCGACGATCCGTCCTGGCGCTGCATCCGCGGCACCTACGAGTGGAAGGCCAACTACGCCCGCATCACCGAGAACGGCATCGACCCCTCGCACGCGGCCTTCGTCCACCCGAGCTTCGGCGACAAGGAGGCCCCGCAGGTCCACGAGTTCACCCTCGAGCAGGACGAGTACTCGGCCTATGCCGAGCTGAAGTTCGTGCCCCCCGAGTACAAGGGTATGTGGAAGTTCTTCCGCAAGGCCAAGCGCAGCATGGTGACCGTGCGCAACGGCTTCCACGTCTCGGGCGCCCACGTGCGGATCCAGATCCGCCCGACGCCGACCTGGTCGACGGTGATCTTCGACGTCAACACGCCGATCGACGAGACCACCACGATCACCCGCTGGATCATGGCCCGCAACTTCCTTACCCAGAAGATCTGGGACGGCGACAGCCGCCGCCGCACCCTGCGCATCTTCGAGCAGGACCGCGTGATCATGGAGAAGGTCTGCCCCGAGCTGCTGCCCGTCTATCTGCACGAGGAAGTCAGCGTGAAGTCGGACGGCATCATGGTGGCCTGGCGCAACAAGCGCCGCGAGCTGATCGAGAAGGGCTGGGCGCTGGACGTCGACGCCATGGAGCGCGACATCCAGGGCAAGCGGGCGATGGTCATCCCCTCGCCCGACCGCGCCGATCCCAAGCTGGCCAAGGACTTCCTGCTGAAGACCGTGCCGCTGGTCGACGGCGAGCGGGTGCGCCAGGAAGCCTTGAAACAGCGCCACGGCGGCCAAGCGCCGGCCGCGGCCGAATAGTGGGAGCGAAAAGCGTGAAATCGAGCATCCTCGCCATCGCTCTCGCCGCCGCCGCGGGGGCCGCGCAAGCGGCCCCCGTGGAGGTTCGCGTCTCCGGCGTCAGCGCCGCCAAGGGCCAGATCGTGGTCTCGGCCTGCGACAAGGCGACCTTCCTGAAGACCTGCCCCTACAACGTGAAGGTCCCGGCCGCCTCCGGCGCGGTGACCGCCAAGATCGCCAACCTGCCGCCCGGCCAGTGGTCGTTCCTGGCCTTCCACGACGAGGACGGCGACGGGGTGATGAAGAAGACCGCCCTGGGCCTGCCCGCCGACGGCGTCGGCCTGTCGCGCGACCCCAAGGCCCGCTTCGGCCCGCCAAAGTTCGAGGACTCGGCGGTGGACGTCGGCGCTGGTGGAGCCAGCGTGGCGGTGAGCCTGAAGTACTGAGACCCCTCTCCCCTTGCGGGAGAGGGTGGCCTCCGAAGGAGGTCGGGTGAGGGGTCGCACAGACCTCGAACGCCGCGAGAGCCGATCAGCTTTCGCGGCGTTTGCTTTTTGAGAGACCCCTCATCCGTCGGCTTCGCCGCCACCTTCTCCCGCAAGGGGAGAAGGATCAGGCGGGAAACCCACCCGCCTTCGACACCATCCCCGGCAGGCTCGGCGCGCCCAGCACGTCCTTGAGCCAGCCCGCCGTGTCGATCAGCGACGGCAGGTCGAGCCCCGTCGCCACGCCCATCCGCGCGAACATGTAGGCCAGGTCCTCGGTCGGCACGTTGCCGGTCGCGGCCGGAGCGAAGGGGCAGCCGCCGATGCCGCCGATCGAGGCGTCGAGGCTGGCCACGCCCGCGCGCCAGGCGGCGAAGGCGTTGGCCAGGCCGGTGTTGCGGGTGTTGTGGAAGTGGGCGCGCAGCACCGCGCCGGGCGCGACGGCGCGGACGGCGCCGAAGCGGGTCTCGACCGCCAGCGGGTCGCCCACGCCGATGGTGTCGGCCAGGGTGATCTCGGTGACGCCGAAGCTCGCCAGTTCGGCGGCGATCCGCGCCACCTGCTCGACGGCCACCTCGCCCTCGAACGGACAGCCGAAGGCCGCCGCGATGGTGACGCCCAGCTTCAGCCCCGCCTGACGCGCGACCTCGGGCGCCTCGGAAATCTGCCTCAGGGTCTCGAAGACCGGGACGCCCTGATTGCGGGCGTTGAAGGTCTCGCTGGCCACCACCACGAAATTGACCTCGTCGACATCGGCGGCGATGGCGCGGTCCAGGCCCCGGCGGTTCAAAACGAGGCCGATCAGCGACACGCCGCGCGAGCGCAGGTCCTGCTGGCCGCGCAGTCGGGCCATCACTTCGTCGGCGTCGGCCATCTGCGGCACGGCGCGCGGATTGACGAAGCTGACCGCCTCCACGCGACGGGCACCGGCCTCGACGGCCTTGAGCACCAGGGCGGCCTTGTCGGTCGCCGAGACCATCGTCTTCTCGTTCTGCAGCCCGTCGCGGGGCGACACTTCGACGATCTCGATGCGGGTGGTCATGGCGCGTGTTCCTCGACGCCCGCGACACGGGCAGGCATGGCGCGCGAGCATGCGCGGCGGCGCCTTCGAAACCAGCGCCCCGCCCCCGGCGCCCGACAGGCGGGGAGCCCGCGCGGCCCCGCAGCGAACGTCGGTACGCGGCGCAAGCTCCCCCGATCAACGAGGGGAGCTGATCAATGAAAACTACTGGAACACTCGCCGCCTGCGCCGGCGTATCGCTGCTGGCCCTGGCCTGGGCCGGCGCCGCGTCCGCCCAGGACACCGCCGTCGAGGAAGTCGTGGTCACCGCCCGTCAGCGGGCCGAGAACCTGCGTGACGTGCCCGCCGCCGTCACCGCCCTGGGCCAGTCGACGCTGGAAGCCGCCGGGGTGGCCCGCGCCGCCGACTTCGTGGCCCTGACCCCTGGCGTCAGCCTGGTGCAGGCCGCCGAACAGGGCGACGCCCAGGTCAACATCCGCGGCGTCAACGGCGCCCGCGACGCCCAGGCCTCGTTCGCCTTCGTCGTCGACGGCGTGCAGATGGCCAATCCGGCCGCCTTCAACCGCGAATTCTCCGACCTTCGCCAGATCGAGGTGGTGAAGGGTCCGCAGGGCGCGGTCTACGGCCGCAACGCCGCCGCCGGGGCGATCATCGTCTCGACGGTCGAGCCGGGCGACGAGTTCGAAGGCTCGGCCAAGCTCAGCGCCGGCAACCGCAAGAGCTACGCCGGCGACCTGCGGGTGGCCGGCCCCCTCACCGACAAGCTGGCCGGCAGCCTGTCGGCCGACTGGCGGCGCACCGACGGCTTCTACGACAGCCAGTTCAGCGACGGCGCCGTCGACCGCTTCCGGGGCTACAATCTCAACGGCCGCCTCGTGGCGCGGCTGGACGAGAAGACCAAGCTCGACCTCAAGGCCCGCTACGGCCGACTGACGGCCGGCTCGATCGCCTACAACGCCGTCTTCGCCCTGCCGTCGTTCGCCTCGGTGCTGAGCACGCCGTCCTACTACGAGGACGTCAACGACCACGACTTCGTCTTCCAGAACAATGTGCAGCACACCAACCGGCAGGAAGCCTTCGAGGTCTCGGCCAAGCTGGAGCGCGATCTGGGCTTCGCCACCCTGACGGCCTGGACGCTCTATTCCGACATCGACAACGACCTGGTCGCCGACGGCACCTCGGCCTCGTTCGGCTTCTTCAACGCCAGCGCCAGTTGCGCGGCCTCGATCGCGGCGCTGAACGCCAAGGGGGTCACCCTGCCCTCGCCGCAGTACCTGGGAACCACCGCCGCCGGCTCGTTCTTCGGCCCCTACACGCCGACGACCTGCGACGGCTACCAGTACCAGAAGCGCGACCAGAGCGACCTGTCGGGCGAGCTGCGCCTGACCTCGCGTTCGGACCAGGCCCTGCGCTGGATGGTCGGCGCCTATGCTCTGCACATCGACCGCGAGGTCGGCGTCGCCACGGGCCTGGACGGCGGCGGCGAGGTTCCGCGGTCGCTCTACGTGCCCTCGTCCTCGGCCTATTCGACCGAGCAGCTCTATTGGGACGACTTCAAGAGCGACGTGGCGGCCATGTTCGGCCAACTGGCCTACGACTTCGCGCCCGGCCTCGAAGGCTCGCTGGCCCTGCGCTACGACCGCGAGGAGCGCAAGGTGCACAACCTCGTCCCGACCGCCGCGCGCACCAAGTACATCGACTTCGACGGCCCGGCCTATACCGGCGGCGCGGCCCTCAACCCCGGCCTCGACACGACGATCAATCCCGGCGGCATCAAGGACCAGAAGAAGACCTACGACCAGCTCCAGCCCAAGATCGCCCTGCGCTGGAAGGCCAGCGACGACTGGACGCTCTATGGCGACTGGGGCGTCGGCTTCAAGTCGGGCGGCTTCAACAGCCAGGGCAGCGCCGCGACCGTGAACCTGTTCATCAACCCGGTGCGTACGGCGGCCGGCTACAAGCCGGTGACCATCCGCGACGACTTCGACAAGGAAGTCTCCAAGAGCTTCGAGATCGGGGCCAAGGGCCGGATGTTCGACGGCCGCCTGACCGTGGACGCCGCCGCCTACCAGACCGACGTCGACGACATGCAGTTCTTCGAGTTCTTCGTCGGCCCGTTCGGCCTGCTGCGCGTGGTGTCGAACATCGACGAGGTGCGGATCAAGGGCGCGGAGCTCGGCCTGCGCTACAAGGCCAGCCCGAACCTGATCCTGGAGGCCTCGGGCGCCTATACCGACAGCGAGATCCGCAAGAACTCGGTGCGGCCCGACACGATCGGCAACGAGTCGCCCTACACGCCGCGCTACACCTGGAACCTGGCGGCCGACTACACCCATCCGCTGCCGCAGAACCTGTCGCTGCACCTGCGGGCCGACGTGCGCGGCACGGGGCCGACCTGGTTCCACGTCGTGCAGGACCAGGACAATCCCACCGTCTTCGAGCTGAGCTACGGGGCGCTGGGCCGGGCCAACTACGCCAAGTCCCGCCGCGACGCCTACACCACGCTGGACCTGCGGGCCGGGGTCGAGGCCGACGCCTGGAGCCTGACGGCCTTCGGCAAGAACGTGCTGGACGAGGACTACGCCGCCGAGGTGATCCCGGCGCCGGAGTTCGGCGGCAGCTTCGTCTCGCCCGCCGCCGGCGCGACCTGGGGCGTGGAGCTCGCCGTGAAGTTCTGACGGTTCGACGGGCGGCGCCCGCACAGCGGTGAAACCCCTCCCCCGATCCGGCGCGCGCCGCCCGATCGGGGGAATGTCGCCCGAATAGGCGTCGCGCCGCCGCCCTGGGGGGAGTTGGCGCGCCAGCAAAGAGGCTGACGATGGCTTACCGATTGGGCGTGGACGTAGGCGGGACCTTCACCGACCTGCTGTTGCTGAACGAGGCGACGGGCGACTTCTGGCGGCACAAGACGCCGTCTACCCCGCATGACAGCTCGGTCGGCGTGATGACCGGCGTCAACGCGGTCTGCGAGAAGGCCGGGGTCAAGCCGTCGGACGTCGACGTCTTCCTGCACGGCACCACCGTGGCCACCAACGCCGTGCTCGAGGGCAAGGGCGCCCGGGTCGGCCTGGTGACCACCGAAGGCTACCACCAGGTGATGCAGATCGCCCGCTCGCTTGTGCCGGGCGGTCTGGCCGCCTGGATCATCTGGCCCAAGCCCGAGCCGCTGGCCAAGCTGGAAGACACGGTCGAGATCAAGGGCCGCATCGACGCGGCCGGCAAGGAGATCCGCCCGCTCGACGAGGCCGACGCCCGCGCCCAGCTGACCAAGCTGAAGGAACAGGGCGTCGAGGCGGTGACCATCGCCCTGATGAACGCCTACCTCAACGGCTCGCACGAGCGCCGCGTGGCCGAACTGGCCGCCGAGATCCTGCCGGGCGTGCTGGTCTCGCTGTCGCACGAGGTCCTGCCGGAGATGCAGGAATACGAGCGCACGCTGACCACCGTCGCCAACGCCTCGGTCCGTCCGGTCGTCTCCAAGTACGTCAAGAACCTGCGCGACAAGCTGCGCGGCCTCGACATGCAGGGCCGCATCGCCCTGCTGCGCTCGGACGGCGGCCTGATGTCGTCGGAGAAGTCCGAAGAGCACCCGGTGTCCTTGCTGATGTCGGGTCCGGCCGGCGGCGTCACCGGCGCCCTGTGGGTGGCCCGCAACTCGGGCCTGAAGAACATTCTCACGCTCGACGTCGGCGGCACTTCGACCGACGTGGCCCTGATCGAAAACGGCGAGCCGCGCCGCGTGCGCACCACCGACGTCGGCCACCTCACGGTCCGCGCCTCGTCGCTGGACGTGAAGACGGTCGGCGCCGGCGGCGGCTCGATCGCCAAGGTGCCGGAACTGACCCGCGCCCTGCGCGTCGGCCCCGAGTCGGCCGGCGCCGCGCCGGGCCCGGCCGCCTACGGCAAGGGCGGAACCGCCCCCACGGTCACCGACGCCAACGTCGTGCTCGGCTACCTGCCCGAAGACCTGCTGGGCGGCGCCTTCAAGCTGGATCGCGAGGCGGCCCGCACGGCGGTGCAGACCATCGCCGACGCCCTGGGCATCGACCTCTACGAAGCCGCCCGCGGCATCATCGACATCGTCAACGAGAACATGTTCGGCGCGCTGCGCATGATCTCGGTGCAGCAGGGCTACGACCCGCGCGACTTCGCCCTGATGGGCTTCGGCGGCGCCGGTCCCCTGCACGTCAACGCCGTGGCCAAGCTGATGGGCTCGTGGCCGGCCGTGTCGCCCGTTTCGCCCGGCGTGCTCTGTGCCCTGGGCGATGCGACGACCCGGATGCGCACCGAGACCGCCCGCTCCTACTCCAAGCGCCTGTCGGCCGCGACCGAGGCCGAGGTGCTCTCCCTGTTCGGCGAGATGGACGGCCAGATCCGCGACACCCTGAAGGCCGACGGCGTCGCCGACGCCGAGATCGAGACGCGCTTCGAGATCGACGTCCGCTATCACGGCCAGGCCTTCGAAGTGCCGATGCACGTGACGCTCGACAGCCTGAAGAAAGGCGGGCTGCAACGCCTGGCCGCCGCCTTCGACGAGGAGCACCGCCGCCTCTTCACCTTCAACATGGACGCCGAGCACGAGCTGGTGAACCTGCGCGCCGTCGCCATGGGCAAGGTGCAGGAGATCCCCAGCCTCGAGATCGAGAAGGGCGACGGCGATCCCTCGCGCGCCAAGATCCGCGACCACGAGGTCTGGGCCGACGGCGGCATGAAGCCGGCCGCCATCTATGACCGCTCCAAGCTCCGCGCCGGCGACCGCATTCCGGGTCCGGCGATCATCACCGAGATGGATTCGACCACCCTGGTGCTGCCCGACTGCGAAGCCGTCGTCGACGTCTACGGCGTCATCCTGATCAACCCTGCCAAGGAATCCTGAGCCATGCCCGCGCGCATCCTGGAAACCAATTCCACGCCCTTCGGCAAGGTCGCCGTCGATCCGGTGACGCTCGACATCATCGAGAACGCCCTGCGCAACGCCCGCGTCGAGATGGACGCCACCCTGTTCCGCACCGCGCTGTCGCCGGGCATCCGCGAGCAGGGCGACGCCTTCCCGCTGATCGCCGACCGCGACGGCCGCATGGTGGTGGGCCAGTTCGGCTCGTTCATCGACGGTTTCCTCAAGGGCTATGACGGCGAGATCGAGGAAGGCGACATCATCCTCGTCAACGACCCCTATTCGGTCGAGGGCGCGATCAGCCACGCGTCCGACCAGCTGTGCATCGCCCCCATCTTCCGCGACGGGCGCCTGGTGGCCTGGTCGGCGATGTTCGGCCACATGACCGACGTCGGCGGCAAGGTGCCCGGCTCCCTGCCCACCGACGCGGCCTCGATCTTCGAGGAAGGCTTCCGCCTGCCGCCGGTGAAGCTCTACCGCAAGGGCGAGCTGCAGGCCGACATCATCCGCATCGCCGCCCACCAGTCGCGCATGCCCGAATGGTTCAAGGCCGACCTGCACGCCATCGTCGCCTCGTGCCGCGTGGCCGGCCGCCGGGTGGTCGAGATCTGCGAGCGCTTCGGCGACGACGTCTTCGCCAGCGCCCTGGACGAACTGCTGGCCCGCAACCATCGCGCCATGGCGCACCTGATCTCGACCGCCATCGGCGAAGCGCCGGTGTCGTTCGAGGACTACATCTGCGACGACGGCAAGGGCGCCGGCCCGTTCAAGATCAAGTGCACCATGTGGCGCGAAGGCGGCAAGGTGGTGCTCGACTTCGACGGCACCGATCCGCAGTCGGACAGCTCGATCAACTTCCTGCTGAACGAGAACATGTTCAAGATGTTCTTCGGCATCTACATGATCATGGTCTTCGACCCGCAGATCCTTTTCAACGACGGCTTCTACGACCTCGTCGACGTGCGGATCCCGGAAGGCAGCCTGCTGAAGCCGAAGTTCCCGGCCGCCTTGTCCTGCCGCACCCACGCTCTGGGCCGCATCTTCGACGTGCTGGGCGCGCTGCTGGGCCAGAAGACCCCGGAATTCCTGTGCGCCGCCGGCTTCTCGAGCTCGCCGCACCTGATGTTCTCGGGCTTCGACGGCAAGGGCGAGTGGTTCCAGCTGTTCCAGATCGGCTTCGGCGGCATTCCGGGCCGTCCGTTCGGCGACGGCGCCGACGGTCACTCGCTGTGGCCGGGCTTCACCAACGTTCCGAACGAGTTCCTGGAACGCTACTTCCCGATGATCATCGAGCGCTACGAGAGCGTGGCCGACAGCGGCGGCGCCGGGCGCTTCCGGGGCGGCAACGGCATCCACATGACCTACAAGTTCACGGAAGCCGGCACGATCGCCATCCACGACGACCGCTGGTTCGTGCCGCCGTGGGGCGTCAACGGCGGCGCGCCTGGAGCGCGTTCCTGGAAACGCCTCGACAAGGCCAATGGCGAGAGCATCGCCCTGCCCTCCAAGTGCGACGGCGTCCAGGTCGACAAGGGCGACCTGCTGCACTTCGTCACCTGGGGCGGCGGCGGCTGGGGCGACCCGCTGGAGCGCGAGGTCGAGCTGGTCGAGCTGGAGGTCGCGCGCGGCCTGGTCAGCGCCGAGGGCGCCAAGCGCTTCGGCGTGGTGCTGGACGCCGCTGGCAAGGTCGATGCGGCGGCTACCGACGCCCTGCGCGCCAAGATCCGCGCCGAACGCGGCCCGCTGGAAGTGTTCGACCGTGGTCCGTCGCTCGACGAGCTGCGCGCCAACTGCCTGGCCGACACCGGCCTGCCCGCGCCGCGTCCGCCCGTGTGGCGCAACGCGCCGCTGGCCCTGGCGGCGGAGTAGGTCGTAAGCGTCATGACGGTTGAAAACACCGGTCCCCTCAAGGGCCTGCGCGTCGTCGAGATGGGCCAGCTGATCGCTGGTCCATTCTGCGGCCAGCTGCTGGGCGACATGGGCGCGGACGTCATCAAGATCGAGCCGCCCGGCAAGGGCGACCCGATGCGCGACTGGGGCCGCGGCGACTATCCGCTGTGGTGGGAGGTCGTGGCCCGCAACAAGCGCACGGTCTCGGCCAACCTCCGCGTGCCCGAGGGCCAGGCCCTGGCCCGCAAGCTGATCGCCACGGCTGACATTCTCATCGAGAACTTCCGGCCCGGTACGCTGGAGGGCTGGGGCTTGTCGCCCGAAGTCCTGCACGCCGAGAACCCAGGCCTGATCATCGTGCGGGTGTCGGGCTACGGCCAGACCGGCCCCTATGCCGACCGCGCCGGCTTTGGCGGCATCGGCGAGGCCATGGGCGGCTGGCGCCACATCGTCGGCGATCCAGACCGCGCGCCCTCGCGCATGGGCATCTCGATCGGCGACGCCCTGGCGGCGACCTACGGCTGCCTCGGCGCCCTGGCGGCCCTGCGCCACCGCGACGCCACCGGCCAGGGCCAGGTGGTCGACAGCTCGCTCTACGAGGCGGTGCTGCAGGTGATGGAAAGCCTGGTCCCCGACTACAAGGTCATGGGCTACATCCGCGAGCGCTCGGGCTCGGTGCTGCCCGGCATCGCGCCGTCGAACGTCTATCACTGCAAGGACGGCGACTACCTGATCGCCGCCAACCAGGACACGGTGTTCGGCCGCCTGTGCAAGGCCATGGGCCAGCCCGAGCTCGCCCAGCACCCGGACTACGTCAACCACGTCAACCGCGGCCGCAACATGAAGGCGCTGGACGCCCTCATCGAAGAGTGGACCAAGACCCTCACGGTCGACGAGGTCGAGGCCAAGATGATCGAGGCCGGCGTGCCGGCCGGGAAGATCTATCGCGCGCCCGAGATGCTGGCCGACCCGCACTTCGCCGCGCGCGAGTCGATCGTCACGCTCGACCACCCGCGCTGGGGCGAACTGCCGATGCAGAACGTCATGCCCAAGCTCTCCAAGACCCCCGGCGTCGTCCGCGCCATCGCCTCGCAGGCGGTGGGCCAGGACAACGGCGCGGTGTGGGGCGAGCTGGGAATCTCGGAAAGCGAACTGAAGACCTTCGCCGAGCAGGGGGTGGTCTAGGACCTCCCCTGCCCCTTGATTGTCATCCCGGCCGCAGCGCAGCGGAGCGCCGGGATCTCCCGCGGCGGCCATATCGGAAGCGTGCGAGGTCCCGGCTCTACGGCGCTTTGCGCCTCCGGCCGGGATGACATCGTTTGTTGGATTTGATGTCCTCTGGTGAGGACGACCGGAGTTTGAAATGGCCGAAGATCTGAACTCCGATTACGAGCGCGCCGGCTTCGGCGGGCGCCTGGCCTTCGGCAAGAGCCCGGCCCTGCTGATCATCGACGTGGTCGACGCCTATCTGCTGCCGGACTCGCCGCTCTATGCCGGCGTCGAGGCGGCCCTGGCCAGCAACGCCCGCCTGCTGCGGGCGGCGCGCAAGGCCGGGATCCCGGTGATCCTGACCAACGTCGTCTACCAGGCCGGCGTCGGCGGCCGCGACGGCGGGGTGTTCTATCGCAAGGTGCCCGCCCTGAAGGCCTTCCAGGAAGGCTCGCCGCTGGGCGCCTTTCCCAAGGAGATCACGCCCATCGAGGGCGAGATCGTGCTGTCCAAGCAGTACGCCTCGGCCTTCTTCGGCACGCCCCTGGCTTCGACCCTGCGGGCCATGGGCGTCGACACGGTGATCATGGGCGGGTTCTCGACCAGCGGCTGCGTGCGGGCCAGCGCGCTCGACGCGCTGCAGCACGGCTTCATCCCGTTCGTGGTGCGTGAAGCCTCCGGCGACCGCGACGAGCGGGTGCAGGAAGCCAACCTCTTCGACCTGCAGGCCAAGTACGCCGAGGTGGTGTCGGAAGCCGACGCGCTGGAGCTGATCGCCGGCGCGACAGGTTAGGCTCGGGTCGGCAGTCTTCGGCCCGCAGCCTCCCCAAAATCCGTAAAACCCCCGCGAAGGCGGGGGCCCAGGCGTTTTATCATCGAGCGCCGCGGGCTTCAGAAAAAGCCTGGGTCCCCGCTTTCGCGGGGATGCTCGGTGGAAATATCGATCGAGTCTAACGCCAGAGCGCCGCCAGCTCGGCGTAGCTGGCTTGGCCTCCGCAAGCCTCGACGGCCTTGGCCGAGCGGTCGCCTGCGGCCAGGACCTTGGCGCAGGCGCGGTTAGCGGCGACCTGGGGCTCGACGATGTCGTAGCGCGGCGCGTTCTCCCGGAAGATCTTCTCGCCGGGCTGATCCAGCGTCTCGCGTTCGGTCCGGGGCAAGGTCCCGCGCGAGGCCGTCGCCGCCTTGCGCAGACGCTCGGCCTCGACCGGATTTTGCTCGACGCCCCGGCCGTTCTCGTACAGCAGGGCCAGGGCCAGCTGGACCTTGGCGCTGGGACCGGCGGCACGGTCGCGCAACTCCTGCGGCGAGGTGGTCAGCGCCAGCTTCAGCGGCTCCAGTTCGGCGCGCCGATCCTCGGGGGCCGTCGCGCAGGCCGTCATCAGCAGCGTCGTTGCGACCAGGGACGCGATGGACATGACCGTCTTCGACAAGGCTTTCCTCCCCTTTTTTTCTAAATTGACGCGGCTCAGCGCCGCCAGCGGGCCGCCAGCTCGGCGTAGTTCTCCTCGCCCCCGCACGCCCCGATCGCTTCGGGCGAGCGATCCTCCTGGGCCAGGGCCTGGGAGCAGGCGAGGTTGATCGTCGCCTGGAACGGCGCGACGTCGTAGCGCGGCACGAAGATCATCGAGACCCGTCCGGGCTTGCCGTTCAGGCCCGCGATATAGGTGGTGATCGGCGTCGACCCGCGCGACGCCGTGGCCGCCTTGCGCAGGCGATAGGCCTCGATGGGGTCGCGCTCGACGCCGCCCTGGCCGTATTCGTAGAGCAGCGACAGGCTCAGCTGGGCCGAGGCGTCGTTGCGGTCGGCCCGCGCGCGCAGTTCCTCCGGCGAGGTCGTCAGCGCCGTCTGCAAGGGACCAAGGCTGGCCAGTCGCGCCTGCTGCGAACTGGCGCAGGCGCCCAGCGCGGCCATGGCGAGGACAAGGACGGCCGTCCGCGCGATCCCGTTCGACAAGGTCAGCCTCCGCACGCCAGAACAACTCCTGAGTGCAACACTACCCCAGAACGCGCGAGGCGCAACCGCGCGTCAGGTCTTGGCTGGCTCCACGCCATAGGCGCGCATGAAGACATCGACGGCGGCGTCCACCGTCTCGTCGACCAGCGACGGGGGAAGCTCCTTCAGGACGCCTTCCAGCAGGCGATAGAACGGTCCCGCCTCGCACAGGGCCTGGAAATGCATGGCCGCCCGCCAGGGGTCGACCCGCCGCATCTTGCCCTGGTCCATGAACCACTCGAAGCGCGCGGTCATCCTGGTCCAGCCGCGCTTGGGGCCGTTCTCGAAGAACAGCTTGCCGAGGTTGGAGCGCGCGCCCTCGGCGATGATCATCCGCCGGAAAGCCATGACCTCCTCGCTGGCGATGAACGTCAGGAAGGCGCGGCCGAAACGGTTCAGGGCCGGACGCAGCTCGTCCTCGGTCTCGAAGGTGGCGAACACCGGATCGATGATCTTGGTCCCCTTCTCCAGCATGGTGGCGACGAAGAGGTCGTCCTTCGAAGCGAAGTAGCTGTAGAGCGTCTGCTTGGAGCCGCCGGCCCGGGCCGACACCTCGGCCATGCTGGCGCCCAGGAATCCACGCTCCAGGAACACCGCCTTGGCGGCTTCCAGGATGCACTTCCGCTTCTCCTCGGTCTTGACGCGCACGCGCTCTCCTCTCCCCCCGATCGACCCAGACTACGCGGCCCAGGCGTTTTCTGGACCAGACTGTACACTTTTCGCTTGACGCCGTCACGTCAAGTTATATTTAGACCGTCCTGTACGGTTTGATATCGAGCAATTCGATGGCCCACTTGTCCCTCCCCCTGAAAACTACCCTCGCGGCCCTGCTCGCGACCTCGGCCCTGGCGGGTTGCGCGGCCGTGCCGACCCTGCCGCCGGCCCAGGCGATCAAGGCGCCCGACGCTTACGCGTCGCAAGCGAGCCTGACCGCTCCTGCCGCCGACTGGCCGGCCGACCGCTGGTGGGCCGCCTATGGCGACGCCCAGCTCGACGCCCTGATCGAAGAAGCCCTGGCCGGTTCGCCCGACCTGGCCGCCGCCCAGGCCCGCGTCGCCAAGGCCGAAGCTCTGGCCGGCCAGGCCCGTTCGGCCACGCTGCCCAGCCTGTCGGCCAACGCCAACTACGCGTCGGTCAAGCAGAGCTACCACAACGGCTTCCCGGCCGCGTACGTGCCCAAGGGCTACAACGACAGCGGCCGCGCGACGCTGGATTTCGCCTGGGAGCTCGACTTCTTCGGCAAGAACCGCGCGGCTCTCGCCGCCGCCACCTCGCAGGCCAAGGCCGCGCAGGCGGAAGCCGCCGAGACGCGCCTCGTCTTGTCGACCAATGTCGCCGCCGCCTATGCCGACCTCGCCCAGCTGTTCGCCGACCGCGACGCGGCGGCCGACGCGGTGAAGACCCGCGAGCAGACAGCCCAACTGACCGCCGACCGCGCCGCCAACGGCCTGGAGAACCAGGGCTCGGCCGAGCAGTCGAAAGCGGCGCTGGCCTCGGCCCGCGCCCAGCTGGCCGCCTCGGACGAAGCCGTCGGCCTGACCCGCAACCGCCTGGCCGTCCTGCTCGGCGCCGGTCCCGACCGGGGCCTGTCGCTGGAGCGTCCGAAGGTCGGCGCGCTGAAAGCCTTTGGTCTCCCGCAGAACCTGTCGGCCGACCTGATCGGCCGCCGCCCGGACGTCGTCGCCGCCCGCCTGCGGGCCGAAGCCGCCGCCCAGAGCGTCAAGAAGGCCAAGGCCGAGTTCTACCCCAATGTCGACCTCTCGGCCTATTTCGGCCAGCAGTCGCTGGGCCTGGACATGTTGACCAACAGCGGCTCGCGCATCGGCTCGTTCGGTCCGGCTATCCGCCTGCCGATCTTCCAGGGCGGCGCCCTGCGGGCCGGCTATCGCGGGGCCGCGGCCGACTACGACGCCGCCGTCGCCAGCTACAACGGGACCCTGTCGCAGGCCCTGAAGGACGTCGCCGACGCCGCCGTCAGCGCCCGCGCCCTCGACGCCCGCCTGGGTGAAAGCCGCAAGGCCGTCGACGCCTCGTCGGCCGCCCACGACATCGCCCTGCAGCGCTATCGCGGCGGCCTGGCCACCTACCTCGACGTCCTCACCGCCGAGGACGCCCTGATCGCCAACCAGCGGACCCTCGCCGACCTCGAGACCCGCGCCTTCACCCTCGACGTGGCGCTCGTGCGCGCCCTCGGCGGCGGCTACCGCGCCGCCTGACCCGTTTCCCGGAGCATCCCCCAATGTTCGATTCCGAAGCCTCCGCCGACGCCCCCAAAGTCGGCGCCCAAGCCCAGGCCGCCTCGCAGAAGGCCGCCGGCGCCAAGCGCAAGAAGCTGTTCGCCGGCCTCGCCGCCGTCATCGTCGTCGCCGGCGCCGGCTATGGCGCCTACTACGCCCTGGTCGGCTCGCACCACGTCGAGACCGACAACGCCTATGTCGGCGCCGACACCGCCCAGGTGACCCCGCTGGTCGGCGGTCCGGTGCGCAGCGTCGCCGTCCACGAGACCCAGGTCGTCCGCCAAGGCGACGTGCTGGTGACCCTCGACGACAGCGACGCCCGCATCGCTCTCGCCTCGGCGCAAGCCGATCTTTCCCGCGCCGAGCGCCGGGTGCGCGGCTATCTGGCCACCGACCAGAGCCTGGCCGCCCAGATCGCCGCCCGCGACGCAGACCAGACCCGCGCCGCCGCCAACCTGACCTCGGCCCAGGCCGACCTTGAGCGCGCCCGCGTCGACCTGGATCGCCGCAAGGCCCTGGCCGCCACCGGCGCCGTCTCGGGCGACGAACTGACCCGCGCCCAGAACGCCTTCGCCAACGCCCAGGCGGCCTTCGCCTCGGCCAAGGCCTCGCAGGTCCAGGCCCAGGCCAACCGCGCCGCCGCCGCCGGTTCGCTGGCCGCCAACGCCGTGCTGACCGCCGGCGCCAGCGTCGACGCCAACCCGGAAGTCGCCGCCGCCCGCGCCAAGGTCGAGCAGGCCCAACTGGACCTGTCGCGCACCGTCATCCGCGCGCCGATCGACGGCGTCGTGGCCAAGCGCAACGTCCAGATCGGCCAGCGCGTCGCCGCCGGCTCGCCGGTGATGCAGGTGGTTCCGATCGGCGCGGCCTATGTCGACGCCAACTTCAAGGAAGGTCAGCTGCGCAAGGTCAAGATCGGCCAGCCGGTCGAGCTGGAAGCCGACCTCTACGGCGGCTCGGTGAAGTACCACGGCAAGGTCGCCGGCCTGTCGGGCGGCACCGGCGCGGCCTTCGCCCTGATCCCGGCCCAGAACGCCACCGGCAACTGGATCAAGGTCGTGCAGCGCCTGCCCGTCCGCGTCGCCATCGACCCGGCCGACCTCAAGGCTCACCCGCTGCGCGTGGGCCTGTCGATGAAAGCCACGATCGACACCCGCGGCTAAGAGCGCGTCGGGCGAAAGTGTAAGCGGTTTCGCCCGCCAGACGCGCGCCAAGCGTAGAACCCTTCAGAGCAAGGATAGCCGTCATGGCGACCGCTCAAGCCGTCCCCGCAAGGGCGGCCTCCGAACCCGCGCCGCTCAGCGGGCCGGCGATGATCTTCGCCGGCCTGATCCTGGCCGCCGCCAACTTCCTGGTGGTGCTCGACACCACCATCGCCAACGTCTCGGTGTCGAACATCGCCGGCGCCCTGGGCGTCTCGCCGAGCCAGGGCACCTGGGTCATCACCTCCTACGCCGTGGCCGAGGCCGTGGTCGTGCCGCTGACCGGCTGGCTTTCGGCCCGTTTCGGCGCGGTCAGGGTGTTCGTCTTCGGCATGATCGGGTTCGGGATCTTCTCGTTCCTGTGCGGTCTTGCGCCGTCGCTGGGCTTCCTCGTCCTGTTCCGCATCCTGCAGGGCGCCTGCGGCGGCCCGCTGATGCCGCTGTCCCAGACCCTGCTGCTGCGCGTCTTCCCCAAGAAGCACGCGGCCGCGGCCACCGGCCTGTGGGCCATGACCACCCTGGTCGCCCCGATCCTCGGGCCGATCCTGGGCGGCGCGCTGTGCGACAGCGTAGGCTGGGCCTTCATCTTCTGGATCAACGTGCCGATCGCCATCGCCTGTTCCTGGTTCGCCTGGAACCTGCTGAAGGCCCACGAGACGCCTCTTGCCAAGGCGAAGGTCGACCTGGTGGGCCTGGGCCTGCTGGTCGTCTGGGTCGGCTCGCTGCAGATCATGCTGGACCTGGGCAAGGAGCACGACTGGTTCTCCTCGCCGCTGATCATCGGCCTGGCCCTGGTCGCGGCCGTCGGCTTCGTCGCCTTCCTGATCTGGGAGCTGACCGAGCAGAACCCGATCGTCGACCTGCGGGTCTTCCGCCACCGCGGCTACACCGCTGCGGTCATAACCCTCAGCGTCGCCTTCGGGGCCTTCTTCGGCATCAACGTGCTGAACCCGCTCTGGCTGCAGCAGAACATGGGCTACACGGCCACCTGGGCCGGCTACGTCTCGGCCCTGCTCGGCGTCACCGCCGTCATGGTCGCGCCGCTGGCGGCCGGCATGTCGGCCAAGCTCGACGCCCGCAAGCTGGTGTTCCTGGGCCTGATGTGGATGGCCTTCATGACCTTCTTCCGGGCGCAGGCCAACCAGCAGATGGGCTATTTCGACATCGCCCACTGGCTGCTGTTCCAGGGCTTCGGCATGCCGTTCTTCTTCGTCCCCGTGACCGCCCTGGCCCTGGCCAGCGTCCGGGTCGAGGAGACCGCCAGCGCCGCCGGCCTGATGAACTTCTGCCGTACGCTGTCGGGGGCCTTCGCCACCTCGGTGGTGACCACGGTCTGGGCCGACGGCGCCAGCCGCAACCACAATGAACTGTCGGGCGTGCTCAACGGCGCGCAATCGACGATGGACCAGCTGCAGGGCGTGGGCCTGACGCCCGAACAGGCGCGCGGCACGCTGGACAACATGGTCCAGAGCCAGGGCGTCATGCTGGCCACCAACCAGGTATTCATGGCCATGGCCGTGCTGTTCGTGGTCGCCGCCCTGATCGTCTGGCTGGCCCCGAAACCGACGCGGGTCGCCGATACGTCGGCCGTGCACTGAGGCAAGTGGGGGAGCGGCGAAGGTCGCTCCCCTCTCCTATACTCCCGTCATTCCCGCCCTTGTGGCGGGAACCCCTCTGTCAGCCGCAGGTGCAGGTGGGGCGGCGTGCTGAGCACGCCGCTTGCGCCTCACGTTAAAGCGGAACCAGGGTTTCCCGCCACAAGGGCGGGAATGACGGGAGATTGGGGTTAGCGGGCCACGGCCCCCTTCACCACCGCCGCGAACGTCTCCGCCGGGCAGTCGTAACCCGCCCCCGCCTGGCTGCAGCCCGGCACGAAGATCGGCGAGGCTTCCGGCGGGGCCGCCAGCGTCAGGGCCTTCTTCCCGCGCAGCTGCGACAGGCTCTGCACCGCGTAGCGCACGCGGATCACCCGCACGCCGTCGGCCCGTTTCCAGCGCTCGAACACCAGATTGCCGCCCGGCGCGATCTGGTTGGGCTGATAGCCCGGCGCGGCCCATTCCAGGCCCAGGAGGCCGCCCAGCATGGCCAGGGTGCCGTCGTGGCCGACGATCACCACCATCTTGGAATTCGCGTCTCCGATCGCGTCCTTGCCGGGCTTGGTCTCCAGCGTCGCCAGGATCCGCGAGGCGAGGTGGCCGGCGCCCGTCCGCGCCACTTCGTGCGAACGCAGGCGCAGGTCGAACTCGGCCTGGTGCAGCGGGAAGACCCGCAGCAGCGAGGCCTCGTCCAGGCCCTTCCAGCCCAGGCTCGCGAAGTCCTGGCCGTCGGCCCAGGCCATCAGCAGGCTCTCGGTGACGCCAGAGGCGAAGGCCTCGGGACCGGCGATGCCCACCGTCTCGTCGGCGTCGTCGAGGAAGGCCGGGGCCTCGTCATAGACGCGGCGCTTGCCGGCGGCCTTCGGGCACGGCGCGGCGTCGCACTGCATCAGCAGTTCGTCGAGGCTGGCGATGGCGTCGCCGTGGCTGGCGCTCCAGGCGGCGAGGCTGCCCCCCACCCGGCCAGCGACCGAAGCGCGCGCCAGGGCGAGGTCGGGCTTGGCGACGCCGGCCTTCACCGGCTCGAACATCGGATCGATCTTGCCCTCGCCCACCGTGTGGACGTCGATGGCGCAGCCCGGCGACAGCCCCTCGCCCAGCGCCTTGGCCGTGGCGATCGTGCGCTGGGTGACATTGGCCCAGTAGTAGACCGCGCCGCAGTCGGCGCCGGCCAGCAGGCCCTGCTTGGCGTAGAGCGAATGATAGTAGGTCCCGAACAGGGTCGAGAGCGCGCCGCCGTTGGCCGTCAGGTGGCCCGGCGGTACGCCGAAGCGCGGCCAGGGCCTGGCGGTGGCCGTCTCCAGGCGCTCGGGGCTCGACATCGCCGCGCGCACGCCGTGGCGGCTGAGGATCACCACCTTCTCCAGGGTGTCGCCGGCCTGCTGGGCGGCGGCGGGCGCGGCGACCGAAACGGTCAGCGCGGCGGCGAAGAGGCGGGCAAGCAGACGCATCGGAACTCCCAGAACGAAAAACGGCCCGCACAACGGAATCGCGCGGGCCAGTCAAGGGGATCGGAACGGAGGAGCGCAAGGGGCGTCCCCTCCGGAAAGTCGGGATCGCCGCCCCGGCCGCCAGGAAAAGCAGCCGGGGCGCGACAGAACTCCGTGAACGGAGCAACCAGCCTTAGAACTTGGCGCGCAGGCCGAAGCTGACGGTGCGGCCGTACTTGGTGTAGCCGCCGAACCAGCCGCCCTTCACGAACTGCCATTGGGCAGCGTCGGTCAGGTTCTGGCCTTCCACCGCCGCGGTGATCTGCGGGGTGATCTTGTAGCTGATGCTGGCGTCCAGCGAGCCGAAGGCGGCGTCGTTGAGGGCCGACAGGCCCGCCCCGCCGACGTCCTGCAGCACGTCGTCCACCCAGCTGTAGCTGGCCCGGGCCGCGATGCGGTCCTTCTCGTAGAAGCCGGTCAGGTTGAAGCTGTTCTTGGCGACGTTGACCATCTGGTCCTTCAGCGTCGCCGAGTAGGTCGCCTCGGTGTCGGTGTAGGTGTAGTTGGCCAGGAAGCCGAGGCCGTCGAACGGCGCGGGCAGGCTCTTGAACAGGTGCTGGTAGGCCAGCTCGACGCCCTTGATCGTGGCCTGGCCGCCGTTGGTCGGCGAGGTCAGCTGGTAGGTCTGGCCGTCGACAACGATGTTGGTCTTCTGGCTGTAAACGAAGGTGGTGATGTCCTTGTAGAAGGCGCCGGCGATCAGGGCGCTGCCGGGGGCGAAGTACCATTCCAGCGTGGCGTCGTACTGCCAGGCCTCGAACGGCTTCAGTTCCGGATTGCCGCCCACGGCCGTCAGCACCGTGCCCGAGGAGTTCAGCGTCAGGCGCGGGGCCAGATCGGCCAGCGACGGACGGGTGATCACCTTGGCCACGGCGACGCGGGCCTGCAGGGTGTCGGTGATGTCGAGGGCGAAGTTGGCCGTCGGCAGCACGTCGGTGTAGCTCTTCTCGTAGCGCACCGGCACGGCGGTCGTGCCGTTGTCGGCGTGGCCGGCCGAGACCTGCTTGGTGTTGGCCACGCGCACGCCCACTTCGCCGCGCAGCGGGAGGTCGGCGATCTTGGTGTCGAGGTCGGTCAGGGCGTAGCCGGCCAGGATCTCTTCCGACACGAAGTAGGAGTTGCGCTTGTCGGCGCGCGCCGTGCCCAGCTGGCTCTTGTCGGCCAGGGCCCAGAACTTCTCGGGGTTGGGCATCACCCAGGTGCGCGGCAGGTTGCCGCCCACGCCGCCGAGGAAGTCGCTGACCGGGAAGGCCTCGAAGTAGCTGGCGTCGAAGTACTTGCCCGCCAGGTTGGTCGTGTAGTTGATGTCGGCGCGATTATAGGTGCGCTCGCGTTCGCGGAACTTCACGCCGAAGGCGATGCGGTTGAACGGCCCCCATTCGACCGGACGCTCGGCGTCGGCCTGCAGGGCCTTTTCCAGATCCAGCGAGTCGTTGACGCGGTACTCGATGCGGCGGAACGGCAGCAGCGAGGGGTTCGAAAGGTTGGTCGTCGCCAGGGTGACGCTCGGCAGCTCCTCGTCGTCGGCCTTGGTCATGTTGAAGGTCGTCTGGCCGATCGAGCCCAAGAGGCGCGTGCGGGTGATCGGCTTGGAGGTCTCCGAATAGGCGCGGGCGTAGGCCGCGTCGCCCGAGAAGGTCCATTCGCCGATCCGCTGCTTGCCGTTGATCGCCAGCATCAGGTTGTCGTGCGCCAGGTCGCTGACTTCGCGGCCGATCTGGCTGGTCGAGGTGACCGTGCCGCCCACGAGGGTTCCGTCGCGCACCACGGCCGTGCCGGGAACCAGGGTCGAGACCGTCTGGTCGACCGAATAGGTCAGCTCGTCATAGTGGTCGTCGAGGTGGGTGTAGCTGGCGTCGAAGGTGATCTCGGTGGCGTCGGTCGGCCGGTACTGGGCCGAGAACACCAGGCCCTTGCGCTCGCGATCCTCGCGCTCGAGGGTCGGGCGGATGGCGGTCGGATAGAGGCTGATCCCCTGCGCCGCCAGGCTCTTGCCCAGGGTCGTGGAGGTGTCGACATAGCTCCAGCCCACGCCGGTGACGCGGTCCTGGCGCAGGGTGCGCTGGTCGTAGACCAGGGCCAGCAGGGTGCCGAAGCTCTTGTCGTCATTGACCCAGCTGATCAGGCCCGAGGCGCGCGGGTCGGTCTTGCCGGCCAGTTCCGGATGGCTCGCCGTCACCGAGGCGGCCATGGTGTTCTTGCCCAGGGTCAGCGGGCGAAAGGTCTTGATGTCGACCACGCCGCCGATCGCGCCCTCGTCCAGCGAGGCCAGCGGCGTCTTGCCCACCTCGACCCCGGCCACCAGTTCGGACGGCAGGGTGTCGAAGCGGAACTGGCGGCCGCTCTGGCCGCTGTCGCGCATGTTCTCGTTCACCGCGGCGCTGCGGCCATTGAGGGTGACGATCTGGAAGTTGGGACCCAGGCCCCGGACACGGACGAACAGGCCCTCGCCGCGGTCGCGGGTGATGGCCACGCCCGGCACCCGTTGCAGGGCTTCGGCGATGTTGTTGGACGGGAACTTGCCGATGTCCTCGGCCGAGATGGCGTCGACGACGTTGGCGGCCTTGCGCTTGTCGGCGAGCGCCCGGGCCAGCGAGCTGGCGAAACCGCCCGTGACGACGACCTCCTCGACGGTGGCGGGCTCCTCGGCGACCGGCTCGGCGGCGGCCGGAGCCGACGCGGCCTCGGCGCGGGCGACCGGGGCCGGAGCGGTCGAGATCTTCTGGGCCGCCGGGCGCAGCACCGCCGCGCCGCCGTTGCGCACGTAAGTCAGGCCGGTGCCGCGCAGCAGTTGGGCCAGGCCGCTCTCGGCGTCGACCTCGCCGCGCACGCCGGCGGTGCGCTTGCCCGCCAGCAGGGCCGGGTCGGCCAGCACCTGCAGGCCGGTGGCGCGCGAGAAGGCCGGCAGGGCCGTCGACAGGTCGCCGGCCGGGATGGCCAGGGCCGGCTTGGGCGCCGGCGCGGCCAGCGCCGAACCGCCCGAAAGCAGAGCCACGGCCGAGGCCGTACCGAGCCAGGTCTTGAAGGTCATCGTCTATCCCCGAGTTCGCGCGGCGTGAGGCCGGCTTCGGCGGGAAAGACGCTGGCGCCCCGCCTGTCAGGACAGGGAATTTTGTGAAGTTTCCGCGACGGGGTCAGCCGACGCCTCAACGGGTGAGGACGAGGCCGCCCTCGCCTTCCCTGACCTTGAAGCCGTGGACGAGCGCCAGATTGCGCACCAGGGCGTCCGGATCGTCCATGCGGAAGCGGCCGGCCACGCGCTGACGGCCCAGATCCTCGCCCTCGACCACGATCGGCGTCGGCGAGGCGCGGTTCAGCCGCTCGACCAGCCGCGCCAGGGTGACCCCGTCGGTCTCCAGCCAGCCCGATCGCCAGTCGTCGCCGGCCGGGTCGAAGGCCCGAACCTTGGACAGCCGCCCCTCGGTGGCGAAGGCCCGCTGGCCGACGGTCAGTTCGGCCGTGCGATGGATCAGGCCCTTGGGCGCCAGCCGCACGCGGCCGCGATGCACCGACAGCTCCACCCGCCCCGGGCCGCGCTCGTGGCTGAGCTCCAGGTCGAAGGCCGTGCCCAGCACCCGGGCCGAGCCTTCGGCGGTCTTCACCGTGAACGGCCGCGCCGCGTCGTGGGCGACGTCGAAGAAGGCCTCTCCTTGCGCCAGAGCGACCTCGCGACGTTGCGACCCCATCCGGACCGACAAACGCGTGCCGCCGTCCAGCGTCACCCGGGTGCCGTCGGCCAGGGCGACGGTGCGATGCTCTCCCCTGCCCGTCTCGAAGATCGTGGGCGTCACGGTCATCAGTTGCAGCTGCGGCCAGGCGATCACGGCGGCCAGGGCGCAGGCGGCGACGAGGCCGCCGGCCAGGCCGGCGATCGGCCCGGCCCGACGGGCGCGCACCGCGCGGCGCTGTTCGCTCAGCGCCATGGCCTCGGACAGGGCCGCGTCCTGGCTGGTGGTCCACAACTGGTCGAAGGCCTGGGCGTTGGCGGCGTCGGCGGTCCGCCAGGCGGCGAAACCGGCCTCGTCGCGGAAGGCCGGGTCCATCCGGCGGGCGGCCCACAGGGCGGCGGTGCGGCGGGCGCGGCTCATCGGCGGCCTCCCGCGCGGCGCTCGGCCTTGGCCACTTCGCGATGCAGCTGCTCCAGCGCCCGCACCACGTGCTTTTCGACGGCCGCCTCGTTCATGGCCAGGGCCGCGGCGATCTCCCGCGTCGTCTGGCCGTGCAGGCGGCGGCGGATGAACACGTCGCGGCGCAGCGGCGGCATGGCGTCCAGCACCTTGCCGAACACCTCGACCTTCTGGCGATGCATGAGGATCTGCTCCGGCGCGGGGGCTTGGCAGGGAATGTCGTCGTCCAGCGCCTCGACCGGCCGCCGCTTGCGGCTGCGGAAGTGGTCGCGGACCAGATTGAGGGCGATGCGGTAGCCCAGCGCCGCGCGGTCGGCGACGGTGCGCGCCTTCTCGTAGGTCAGCAGCCGCGCGAAGGTCTCCTGCACCAGGTCGTCGGCCGCCGCCGGGTCGCGCGTGCGCCGGACGATGAAGTGATAGAGCTCGTCACGCTGGGCGCGCAGGCTGGCCAGGTCGGTCATGACGCGACACGCCAGAACACGAGGCGCCTGGCGCGAAGGGATGCGGGCTCCGGAAACATGGGCCGGCGCTAGCACGGCTTCGTGACAGTTCTTCCGCCGCGCCCTCGGGAATGAGGTCCGCCGCGATCGTCAGCACACGGGCGAAAGCACCCGGTGTGAATTCACCACGTGCGATGTTTCAAAGCTTTACAAACAATTGCAACTCTGACACGAGTCCAGCGCCACGCCAACCAGAGCGTGGATCGCCCGGTCGAAACCAGCCTCAGGGAGGGATTGGTGCTCGAGTCGTCGGTGTACCCCAGCGTAGCGTCCCAGAGCGTAGATCTTCCGAGCACGGAGCCCGCGGACCTGCTGGTCACGGGCATCGGCGGAGCCACGCCCAAGGCCGCATCCGTGCTCAGCCAGGCCCTCGACATGCCTGTCGAGACGGTGGTCGACGCCCTCTATCGCGCCCCCGCCCGGCTGCTGGCCGGACTGCCGGCGGCCGACGCCACGCATCTGGCCGGCGTCATCCGTACCCTGGGCGTCGAGGTGGCCGTGACCCCGGCCGGCCCCGCTCCGGCCCGCGCGCCGGCCGTGGATCTGGCGGGCGAGCTCATCGATCTGGACGCCGCCGACGCCGTCGGCCAGGCCCTGGGGCGGTTCCTCGGCATGGAGCCGAGCGTGGCCCTCGACCTGCTGCTGACCCCGCCCGGCGTGATCCTGGGCAATGTCACCGAGGCCACGGTCCGGGCGCTGGAAGCCGCCCTGCCCGCCGACGCCGTGCGCCTGACCGCCAGTCGTCCCGACACCGCTGGCTTCGCCCTCTTCGCCAGCGGCCTGTCGCCCCTGCAGGTCGGCATACTGCGCCCGCGCCTGCCGGCCGGGGCAGAGATCGCCGCCGGCGGTTCGGCCACCGTGTTCGACCTGACCCGCGGCGAGGCCGACGGCCTGTGGCGGCGGCTGAAGGCTCCCGAGCAGGTGCGGATCATCGACCAAGCCTTCCTGCGCTTTTCCATCGAACTGGTCGCCGCGCCGGACGACGCCGCCGAGGCGCTGGAGGCCTTGGCCGGCGTTCCGGTCGAGGACTACGACCTGCTGCGCCAGGCCCTGCCGGTTCCGATCGAGGCGGGCGTCGCCTTCGCCGATCTCGAAGACCGGATGGCCGCCTACGAGGCCGCCAACCTGCATGTCCGCGCCGAGCTGGAGACCTTCGCCCACCAGGCGCTGGACATCCTGTCGGCCCCGGCCGCCCTGCTCGCCGAATTCGGCCTGGCCGGCCCCGCGCCGCTGGCCACTCCGCCGATGCCCCGCCCCCACGCCCGCCTGCTGCGTCATCGGCTGGAAGCGGCCGGCGCCGAGGTGCTGTTCGCCGAGACCGTCCGATGAGCGGCCAGACCATGACCGCCCGTCCCGACGTCCATCGCCTGCACGCGGGGGTCGCCGAGGCCGGCAAGCTGCTGGCGCTGAAGGGCCGCCACGACGAGGCCCTGGCCAAGTATCGCGAGGCCCTGCGCCTGGCCCATGGCGTGCGCGCGCCGCAGATCTTCGCCCGCCACTACCTGCACTGCGTGCTGGAGAGCCTGGAGCGCACGGGCGCCCACGACCAGGCCGCGACCCTGGCCGGCGAGGCCGCCAGCAGCGCCGCCGCCGAGCTGGGCGACGGAACGCCCAGCGACTTCCAGCGCCGCGACCGCGCCTTCCTGCTGGAGCGCCTGGGCGTCAATCGGCTGAAGGCCGGAGACGTGGCCGGCGCCCGCGACGGCCTGGCCGCCGCCCTGGCCCTGGACGAAGGCCTGGGCCTGGCCCGCGACCTGCTCTCCTGGACCGCCCGGGGCCTCGGCGTCACCGCCGCCCGGCTGGCCGAGGCCCAGCGCGCCCACGGCTACTGGACCGTGCGCGCCGACACCGTCGATCGAACCCGCGTCTGTGAATCCCCCGTGTCGCCCCGGGAGCCGATGAGCAAGGAACCGATGCATGGCTGACGAGAACCCCATCGAGAAGATGACGCCCGGCCAGATCCTGGCCGACGCCAGCGTCGCCGAGTTCATCAAGGCCATGGGCCTGTCGATCGCCGACGCCCAGAAGGCGCTCGACCTCAACAGCCTGGCCCAGGTCGGCGAGTACGTGGAGCCCCGCCCGGGGCTGGGCGGCAAGAGCCTGCTGCAGCTGGGCCTGTCGCCGCCCTTCTACCACTACCAGCACGCCGACCTGACGGTCTCGATGCAGCTGACCATGAAGGTCGGCGAGGCCAGCGCCTTCGGCATCGGCGGCAAGCTGGACTTCGGCTTCGGCCAGGGCGGTCCGCAATCGCCGGCCAACGCCCGCGAGGCTCAGATCACGCTGAAAAGCCTGCCCGCCAGCGTCACGGTGGACGGCGCCAAGACCGACGCGGCCGGCGCCGACCTGGAGGCCGCCGCCGAGGCCGTGGCCCAGAAGCTGCGCACCCCGGCCGGCAAGTTCGAGCGGGCCTATGTCGAGGCCCAGCACACCAAGGTGCAGTTCAAGCTCGATCCCGACACCGCCAAGAACCCGATCAAGACCGACAGCGGCGTGGCCTTCTACGGGGCCGGCGAGTCCAGCGTCGGGGTGATCCGCATCGTCGAGACCCCCACCGCCGGCGCCAGCGAGGACTTCGTCCTGGCCGCGGGCAAGACCGCCAACGTCAAGAGCCAGGCCAACGAACTGCTCTACGCCCGCGCCGTCGTCTCGGCGATCAACGCCCTGGGCGGCTTCAAGGCCAAGCTGCAGCGCGATCCGGTCGGCTCCACCCTGCCGGTCGGCGGCGGCACGCTGGGCATCGCCCTGTTCGACAGCGGCAGCTCGGTGCTCAAGCCCGCCGCCACCGAGGAGCTGGGCCTCCTGGCCCGCACCCTGCGCGACAGCGGCTCGGTGGTCGACGTCATCGGCTTCACCGACCGCGTCGCCTCGCAGGACTACAACATCAAGCTGGGCGAGGACCGCGCCAATGCGGTCGCCAACTACCTGAAGAGCAACGGCGTCCCCGCCGCCCAGATCCGCAAGGTCGAGACCAAGGGCGAGGACCGCTGGGTCGGCGCCACCGACGAGGTCTCCAACCAGCAGTTCCGCCGCGCCGAGGTGCTGCTGGCCGACTCCAACGACCTGCTGATCATCGTCGACTCCGCCGGAACCCAGCTGCAGGCGACGCCCACCCCGGACAAGACCGGCGGCAGCGCCAGCGGCAACGGCTTCATCATCGTGCGCCACTTCACGGCCCAGGCCGTCGACGCCACGGCGGTCAAGGTCGGGGCGTCCGACACCTCGGTGGCGATCAGCGGGGCGGCGGTCAATTCCGGCGGCTCCAACTTCGCCGGCGACACCCCCGAGGCCTACGCCTTCAACCTGACGCGCGACGTCAACGCCGGCAGCGCCACCCACGGCGTGCGGGCCACCCGCCAGGGCGGGGTCGTCACCTTCGCCGACGCCAAGGACGTGGTGCTGATCAACCTGGTCACCCTTTCGGCCAACGACATCGCCCTGTCGGCCGCCGACGGCGCCAGCATCACCAAGGCCCTGGCCCCCATCGCGGCGGGTCCCACGGCCAGCGGCGACAAACCGAAGATCTCGGTCGCCGTCGGCCTGGCCGTCGACTACCGCACCAGCCGGCAGTTCGAGCAGTCGGTGAACGGCAACAGCAGCATCTCGGCCCGCATCGTCGCCGTGCCCGCGCCCGTCGAGTTCCTCGACGAGATCAAGACCTACCTGACGCCAGCCCCGACCCCGACGCCATGAGCGAAACCGCCGCCGTCACCCGGCAGCTGCTCTCTGCGCCGCTGCCGCAGATCATCGAGCGCCTGGGCGTCGCCATCGCCGAAGCCCAGGCCGCGCTCGACCGCAACAGCATCGCCACGGCCCAGGCCATGGCGACGACCGACATCGAGATCGGCGGCGAGACCCACAACCTGATCTCGCTGGGCTTCACGCCCACCTTCTACAGCTTCACCGAGGCGACGGTGGAGGCCAAGCTCTCGTTCAGCATGACCGAGAGCACCGAATTCGGCGTCTCGGCCGGGGCGAGCGTGGGGGTCAACACCGGCTTCGTCATGGTCGCCGCCTCGGTAAACGTCAGCTACGCGCGCAAGTTCTCGGTCAGCGCCGAGGGCATGAGCTCGATCGCGGCCCGGCTGGTCAGCCTGCCGCCCCCAGAAATCCTCGAAAACCTGCTGCGCAGGATCAGCGAACCCACACCCTAGGAAGGAGACGTCATGCCGTCGATCGGAAGAGAGCTGTTGAACGTCCCCATGGGGGACATGATCCGCCAGATGGCCTTCGCCATCGCCGAAGGCCAGATGAAGCTCGACGCCAACAGCATCGAGGTGGCCGAGATGATGGGCGGCCTGCAGGTCGTCACCGACGACGAAGGCAACCAGACCTTCGACGACAGCCGGATCTTCTTCGGCTACGACCTGATGACCGTCCAGCAGGCCGAGGCCTTCATCGCCACCGATGACGCGATCTCCGGCGGCAATATCGACGCCCTGTCCAAGGTCATCGCCAACCAGAAGAAGAACGCCCAGGACAACGGCGAGAGCCTCGACACCACCCTGATCCGGGTGCCGACCCGGCTGTCGATGCTGGAGCTGGGCTTCTCGCCCACCTTCTACCAGTTCGTCGACACGATCATTGAGGTGAAGATCGCCATCAAGTTCACCTACACCCGCGAGACCACCCGCTCGTCGCGCGACACCAACCAGACCAACACCAAGAGCAACAGCTTCTCGTTCAAGCTGTTCCGCGGCAAGTTCGGCTCCAGCAACACCACCCAGGTCTCGACCAGCCAGGTCGACGCCTCCTACTCGGCCAAGTACAGCTACACCGCCGAGGGCTCGAGCCTGCTGCGCACCAAGCTGGTGCCGATCCCGCCCCCGGCCATCCTGGAAGAGCGGATCCGTCGTCAGCTGGACGAGGAGATCGAGCGCCGCAAACGCCTGCTCGACAAGTCGCTGGCCGAAAACAAGAACTAAACCCCGGACGGAGAACGTCCCATGAGCGTGGGTCAAGAACTGCTCGCCGTCCCCTTCCCGGAGATGGTCCAGCGCCTGGGCGTGGGCATAGCCACCGCCCAACTGCAACTCGACCTCGTGTCGCTGCGCATCGCCCGGCTGATGGCCGGCTACGACGAGGACGCGGACGAGGAGAAGGAAGGCGACGGCGCCAAGTCGAAGACCTATCTGGTCAAGTTCGGCGACGGCCAGGAATACAGCCTGCTGGAGCTCGGCTTCACGCCGACCTTCTACCAGTTCGTCGATACGGTGATCGAGCTGAAGATGTCGATCTCGTTCAAGTCCGAGACCGAGATCAAGCGCAGCAGCAGCAACACCTCGGTCAAGGCCGGGGGGCTGTGGACGCCGTTCGGCGGCGGCGGGGCGGTCAGCGCCAGCAGCGTCAGCGCCAGCTATGCGGCCAAGTACCAGTACAGCGCCGAGGGCTCGAGCCTGATGCGCACCAAGCTGGTGCCGATCCCGCCTCCGGCCCTGTTCGAGGAGCGCGTGCGCGGCCTGATCGAGCAGCGGCGCGCGGCCGAACAAGAAGGCTCCGGATGAGCGATCCGCCCTGGAAGGACGCCCTGCGCCGCGCCAAGGCGCCGTCCCCGGCCGCGCCGACCCGCGCGGCCGCGCCCCGGTCTGCGTCGAGGTCTGCATCGACAGGCTCTCGCGGCGCCGATCCCTCGACCCTGTCGCCGAACCTGGCGCGGCTGATGGCCGAACGGCAGGCGCTGGAGTCGCGGATGTCCCAGCTGACCGGCCAGGGCGGCCTGGGCGATCCGCGCTACGCCGTCACGCCGCTGGACCGCCGTCGCGCCGAGCTCGACCGCTGGGGCGCGGGGCGCGACGCCGCCCGCGGCGCCGCCGGCCCGCGCCCGCCCTCGCATCCGCCCGCCCTGCCCCCGGCCCTGCGCGGCACGGCCGCAGACGCCCTGCGCGCGACGCCGGGCGAAGGCGTCCGCGGGACCCCGGGCGAACAGGTGCGGCCAACGCCCGGCGGCCTGCCGCCCGACCTGCGCCGGTTCACGCCTTCGGACGTGTTCGAACGCGCCCCCGCCCCGCCGCGCGAGGCGCCGTGGGAACGTCCGCCTGGGGCCGCCCGCGAAGCCCCCTGGGAACGCCTGGCCTCACGCCGCGAGGCCGATCCGCTGGCCGAGCCCTCGCGGCGGTTGGCATCGCTGGGCCAGGCAGGACGCGGCCTGCGCGACGCCGGCAGGGCCCTGACCGGTCCCGACGAGCGCCCACGTCCCACGGCCGCCGCCAGCGACCCGCTCGACCGCCGCCTGGCCAAGGCCCGCGACATGGTCAGCCGGGGCCGCAAGGCCTACGCCGCCGCCGAACGCGCCCTCGACGGCGCCCGCGACGCCATCCCCAAGGACTGGGTCGAAAAGGCGCGCGAGAAGATCCCGGGCCTCGGTCGCGCCGACCCCTATGTCCGCGAGACCGCGCGCAAGCTGGCCGTCGGCGCCGGCACGGTGAGCGAATATGTCGACTATGCCGAGAAGGCCGACCGCATGCGCGAGATGGCCAGCGACGTGCGCGAGTTGAAGGAGGCCGACGAGGCCCGCGACGACGCCCGCCGCGACCGCGCCCTGGAAAAGCTGAAGGCCAAGCGCGCCGAAGGATCCCGCGACAGTTCCGAGGGAGGCGACTGATGACGACCGAAAGCCGCTTCGTCGGCAATTCGATCGAGGAACTGCTGGTCGCCCTGGCCGAGGGCGTGCGCGAGGCCCAGCTGGCCCTGAACGCCGGCCCGCGCGTCGACGCCTCCGGCGCCCCGCTCGGCGGCTACCAGCTGCCGTTCCTCGACTTCTCGATCAAGGTCGACATGCAGACCAAGGCCGACGCCGGCGGCCGGCCGGTGGCCCTGCTGTTCACCGCCCGCGACCAGAGCTCCAGCAACCAGCAGGTCAGCAGCACGATCAGCGGCCGGCTGGTGGCTACCCCGCCCGGCGAGGGCCTGCCGACGCCGCGCATCGCCTTCGTCGTCGGCCAGAACATCGGCGGCAAGGCGACCCTGTCGATCACCGTCGCCAACAGCGCCGGCGAGGTGCTGGCCGACCAGCCCGTCGAGCTCAACATCGACGACGAGGCCGGCGCCACCCTGTCGGCCGCGCGCGGCGCGGCCAACTACAAGCGTCAGGCCGGCACGCGCCTCGATCAGGCCCTGCTGCGCACCGACGCCTCGGGCAAGGCCGCGACCACCCTGTCGATCGCCGCCAAGGAGCCGGCCCGCGCCGTCGTCGTGGTCGTCGCCTCGATCGGCGCGTTCAATGCGCGGGCCGTCGTCGGTCTGGAGGAAGTGGGATGAGCACGGCCTTCACCTGGAGCGCCAGGCTGACCGACGCCGACGGCAAGCCGGCCGTCGGAGCGAGCCTGGACGTCCAGCTGTTCGACCTGAAGACCAACGCCTGGGCCGCCGTCTCCAGCGCCAAGACCGACGCCGACGGCCTGGCCCGGGGAACCGGCGCGATCGCCGACGACACCCTGCCCTTCGCCCCGGCCTTCCGGCTGGTCGAGGGGACGGCGGCGATGTCGGTCAGCCCCGAGTTCGGGCGCGCCGCGCGCGGCGGCGGCCTGACCATCGACTTTGGCCAGGTGCGCCGCCTGGCGGTCGAGGAAAAGGTAGTGGCCCGCACCACGGTCGCGGCCCGGGTGCTGCGCGCCGGGACGGTGATCACGCCCGTCGGCGGCGTCATCGCCACCGACAGTCCCGCCGCCCGGGATGTCGCCGACCGCGACAAGCAACTGGCCGACAAGGACGCCGAGATCGCCACCCTGCGCTCGGCCAAGGTCGACGTCGCCGCCGTCCGCGCCCAGGCGGCCGAGGAGACCACCAAGACCTTCACCGCCCGGCTCGTCCAGCGCGACCAGGATCTGGCCGATCGCGACCGCCAGCTGGCCGACCGCTCGCGCATCGTCACCGAGCAACAGAGCGAGATCACCCGCCTGCGCGGCGTGGTCGCCACCCAGGAGACGGCGGCGACCCAGGCGGCCGCCGCCGCCGCTGCAGCCCAGGCCGCGGCCGCCGCGCGCCCCGCGACGCCAGGACGCCTGGGCGCCGACGCCACGGGGGCGGCCGCCACGACGCCGCTGAGGCTGCGCAGCGTCGCCGTCACCGATCTGGCCACCACCATGGCCACCCAGCTGGACGACGCCCAGATCACCCTGAAGCCGCGCGGCTTCTCGCTGGGCGCCATCCAGGTCAACGCCAAGGTCCTGCTGCAGGACGCCGGCGCGGTGCAGCTGATCGACGCCGACACCGCCCGGGACCTCAAGCAGGACGTGCTCAGCGACGTCAAATTCCAGTTCATCCCCGAAAAACCGGCCGACGCGAGCGACGGCCCGCGCGCGCCCGACGTGCTGCAACTGACCGAAAGCGCCGCCCGGCGGGTGCTGACCTCGGTCGGCCTGGTGCTGGAAGCCAGCGTCGGCCCCCACGCGCTCAATCCGGCCGTCGCCCCCGGCCAGGCCATGGTGCAGTCGCCCACGGCCGGCTCGGTCATCGCCCGCGGGGCGCGGGTGATGGTGATCTTCGCCGCCGCCGACGAACAGGGAGCCTGACATGGCCCAGGACGCCTCCGAACTGCTCAGCGAAAGCCTGGCGACGCCGCTCGGCGAAGTGATCGCCGCCGTCGGGCGCGGGGTGGCCGAGGCCCAGGCGGCGCTCGACCAGGGATCGCTCAACGCCAGCCTGGCCATCTACGAGGCCGACGGCGACGAGGGCCTGGAGATGCTGCGCTCGATCGGCTACCAGCCCACCTTCTACGTCCTGCCCGAGACCACCTGCGAGGTGCAGGTCTCGATGCGGATCGGCGGCACGGGCGGCGCCGACGGCAGCGCCGGAACGACCGGCCGCGGCGGCGCCATCGGCCAGGCCCGCACCTATGTCACCCCGGTCGATGCGGCCTTCCAGCAGCGCTACGGCTTCCAGGCCAGCGGCGCGGCCAAGCTGACCTTCAAGATCGTGCCGGTGCCGGCCCCGGCCGCCCTCGACGACGCCGCGCCGATGCCCGAGGTGCGGGGCCTGACCGGCGCCGACGCCGTCGCCTTGATGGCGACCCGGGGACTGGCCGCCGAGTTCGTCGACGCCAAGGGCCAGGCGGTCGCCACCGCCGACGCCGCCAAGCTGACGGTCAAGACCCAGGACGCCCCGCCCCGCGCCCTGGTGCGCACCACCAATGCGGTGATCCTGGGCCTGGGCTGACACCCTTGATTGAAGCCAGCCTTGATTGAAGCCGGCGCGGCGGCCACCTTCGCGCCATGCTCAAGCTGACGCCCGTCCTGCAGATGAACCCCGGCCGCGCCTATGCCTGGGCGCCGGACTACGCCCCATACCAATGGGTGGATCTGACGGGACAGGTCACGGACGCCGACGTGGCCAACGCCGTGGCCGCTCTCGCCTGCTACGGCGACGAGCCCGAGGGCGAGACCCTGGAACACGTCCTGCGGTCGATGATGGCCAAGGAAAACAGGGTCGTGGCCGGCGGCCTGCGCGCCGAGCGCGACGGGGTGGTCATCGAACCCGGCTGCTGCTGCGGTCTGGAAAGCTGGCGGGAGTGGTTCGGCGTCAAGCCGGACGGAGACTCGCCCTGGCTGGGCCACGACCCCGACGCCTATGTCGAGTGCGCGACGGAGCGGGCGATCATCCACGCCGACGCCGCGCCGGACGCCGAGGCCATCGCCGTCGACTACGCCGAACTGTCGGCGGCCCGGATCGCCGCCGACGCGGCCTTCACCGGTTTCGTCCGCCGGCTTCAGGATTGGCTGGCCCGCCACGCGCCGGGCGCGGCGGGCTTCGCCGACTATTTCATCGAGCAGTTCGACGTCTCGCCGCCGCTCGACGACCGATAGGCCTCAGGGAACCTCGGCTTCCGTCAGCGGCGGCGCCTCGACGCCCTTGGCCAGCAGGCTCGTGCGCCGGCTGTAGAGCAGGTAGACGACCAGGCCGATGGCGTTCCAGCCGGCGAAGCGCAGCAGGGTGCCGACCGGCAGGCTGACCATGAAGTAGAGGCAGCCGACCACCGCCAGCGGCGCGACGATCCACACCGCCGGGCAGCGGAACAGGCGCGGCAGGTCCGGACGGGTCTTGCGCAGAACCATCACGCAGACGGCGACGCAGATGAAGGCCAGCAGGGTGCCGGCGTTCGACAGCTCGGCGATCTGGTCCAGCGGCAGGAAGCCGCCGACCAGGGCCACGACCACGCCGGTGATCAGGGTCAGGCGCACCGGCGCGTGGTTGGCGCTGAGCTTGCCCAGCGCCTTCGGCAGCAGGCCGTCGCGGGCCATGACGAAGAACACCCGGGTCTGGCCGTACATCATCACCAGGATGACGCTGGGCAGGGCCAGGATGGCGGCCACGGCGATGGCCACGGCGGCGACCGGGTGCTGCAGCGAGCGCAGGATGAAGGCCAGCGGCTCGCCCGACTTGGCGAACTCGGCATAGGGCCAGGCGCCGACGGCGCAGGCGGCGACGATCATGTAGATCACCGTGCAGATCAGCATCGAGCCGATGATGCCGATGGTCAGGTCGCGCTTGGGGTTCTTGACCTCCTCGGCCGAGGTCGAGACCGCGTCGAAGCCGAAGAAGGCGAAGAACACGATGGCGGCGGCCGCCATCACCCCGCGCGGATGGCCGCCCTCGGTGTGGGAGACGAAGCCGTAGGGCATGAAGGGGTGGAAGTTGGCGGCCTTGATCGCGCCGATGGTCAGGACCACGAACACGGCCAGGGCGATGATCTTGATGATCACCAGCACGATGTTGACCGTGGCGCTCTCGCGCGCGCCCTTGGCCAGCAGGGCCGTCACCGCCACGGTGATCAGCACCGCCGGCAGGTTGATGATCCCGCCCGCGTGCGGTCCGGCCAGCAGTTCGGGCGGCAGCATGATGCCGACGCTTTTCAGCAGGCCGACCATGTAGCCCGACCAGCCGACGGCCACGGCCGCGCAGGTGACGGCGTATTCGAGCACCAGGCTCCAGCCGACGATCCAGGCCAGACCCTCGCCCAGCACCGAATAGGCGTAGGTGTAGGCGCTGCCCGCCGCCGGGATCAGGGTGGCGACCTCGGCATAGGCCAGGGCGGCGAACACGCAGAGCACGCCGCAGGCGGCGAAGGCCAGGATCACCGCCGGCCCGGCGCGCTCGGCCCCGATGCCGGTCAGGGTGTAGATCCCCGTGCCGATGATGGCGCCGATGCCCAGCGCCAGAAGGTGCGGCCAGCTGAGCGTGGGCTTGAGCCTATGGCCCGCGTCCACCGCCACGATCGCGTCGAGCGCCTTGCGGCGCGTCCAGAAGCTCATTCGATCCCCCTTGAAGGAACTCCGCGCCGCACTCCTCCCGGCGCCGCGGAGACATTGGCCAAATCAGAACTCGAAGCGTCTCCCGATCAGGCCTTCAGGCCGAACGGGTCGTCGATTGACGGCGAAGGCGGCGTGAACCAGGCCGCGCCGTCCTCTGTGACGTGAAAATGATCTTCCAGGCGCACGCCGAAGCGGCCCGGAACGACGATCATCGGCTCGTTGGAGAAGCACATGCCCGGCGCCAGCGGCGTGGAATCGCCGCGCACCAGATAGGGCCCCTCGTGGATCGACAGGCCGATGCCGTGGCCGGTGCGGTGCGGCAGACCCGGCAGGGCGTAGTCGGGACCCAGGCCATGGCGCTCCAGCACCTGGCGGGCGACGGTGTCGATCACCTCGCACGGCAGGCCGGGCTTCACGGCGTCGAAGGCCGCGGCCTGGGCCTCGTGCTCGATCTCCCAGATCCGCCGATGCTCCGCGCTCGGCTCGCCGAACACGTAGGTGCGGGTGATGTCGGCCTGGTAGCCCTCGACCTGGCAGCCGGTGTCGATCAGCACCAGATCGCCCTGCGCCAGTTCCTGGTCGCCGGGCAGGCCGTGCGGATAGGCCGTGGCCTCGCCGAACTGCACCGCGCAGAAGGTCGAGCCGGTCGTGCCGGCCGCGCGATGGGCCTCGTCGATGAAGCGCTTGACCTCGCTGGCCTTGACGCCCGGCGCCAGCACCGCGCCCGCGCGGCGTTGAACGTCGAGGGTGATGGCCTTGGCGTAGCGCATCAAAGCCAGCTCGGCTGGCGACTTCACGCCCCGGCAGCCGTCGACCACCGCCGTGGCGTCCTTGACCGACAACGACGGCGCGGCCGTTTTCAGCGACGAATAGAGCAGGAACGGCGCGGCCGGATCGAGCGCCAGGGTGTCGACGCCGACGTCGGCCAGTGAACGGGCGACCAGGGCGGCGGGGCTTTCGTGCTCCTGCCACAGGCGGATCTCGACCTCGATCTTCAGGTCGGCCTGCAGCGAGCCCAGTTCGAAACCCGGGCAGATCATAAGCGGCGCGCCGCTGACCGGCAGCAGCAGGGCCACCAGCCGCTCGGTCGCGCCCCACGGCACGCCGGTGAAATAGCGCAGCGACGCGCCGGCCCCGATCAGCAGGGCGTCGGCGCCCAGCGCGCGGGTCAGCCCCCTCGCCTTCTCCAGCCGGGCCTCGTACTCGGCCGCCGTGATCGCCGGCGGTCGGCCGGCGCGCGGCGAAAGGTCGGCCAGTTCGGCGGCCATGGTCGAAACGCCCATGCCCAGGGTCATGCGGTAGTCCTCGTCTTGCCGCGCCCTGAGGCGAAGCGATCTATGTCGAAAGCGGAGAGATCCGGCGCCTGGCCGGCAATCAGCCTGGCCACGATCTCGCCGGTGGTCGCCGCCAGGGTCAGGCCCAGGTGCTGGTGCCCGAAGGTATAATAGAGATTGTCGGCCCGCGTGCTGGCGCCGATGGCGGGCAGATAGTCCGGCAGTGTCGGCCGCGCGCCGGACCACTGGGCGACCTGCCCGTGCAGCTTGATCCCCAGCGCGTCCAGGTGGCCGCGCAGGCGGTCCCACTTCATCGGATCGGGCGGCGAGCCCTCGCGGCAGAACTCGACGAAGCTGGCGGCCCGCAGGCGATCGCCGAAGCGGGTCAGGATCAACGAGCGGTCCTCGAACACCACCGGCGGCAGGCCGGTCCAGTCGCCCGCCCCGCCTTCCAGGTGATAGCCGCGCTCGGCGATGATCGGGGCCGCGTGGCCAAGGCTGCGCATCAGCGCGCCCGAACCGACGCCGCCGGTCACCAGGATCTGGCCGGCGGCGATGCGCTCGCCCCCCTCCAGCACGATCTGCGCGAACCGGCCGCTGGGCGCCAGACGCAAAACGCTGGCCGTCAGCCGCCGCCCGCCCGCCGCCTCGAACGCCTCGCCGAGCAGCTTCAGAACCTGGCCGGGATCGCTGACCTGGGCCGAGCCCTCGAATCGCGCCCCGCCCGCCAGGGGCGTGGAGACCTGCCGGCCCACGCGCCTCAGGGTCGGCTCGTCGAGGGGAGACAGTTTTGTCTGGCCGATGTCGGCCGCGCTCCAGGCGGCCATGCCCTTGCGGGCGGTCTCCTGGCTTTCCCAGACCACGACGTGGCCCTGCTCGATGACGAGATCGGGCCGCTCGACCGAGGCCGCCAGCCGCTTCCAGGCCGGCAGGGCGTCGGCCAGCAGGCCGCTCAGCGCGACCCGGCCGCGCGCCGCGCCGTCCGGCGTGCTCGCGCGGATATAGCGCGCCGCCCAAGGCATCCAGGCGGCGGCGTCGGCGAGTCGGAAATCCAGGGCCCCGCCCAGGGCGAACAGGCGCTTAGGAGCCGAGGCCAGGGCCGCCGGCGAGGCCAGCGGCTCGACCTGCTCCACCGCGATGTGACCGGCGTTTCCGTAAGAAGCCGGAGGCGGATCGCGCCGCGGATCGATCAGCAGCACATCCTCGCCCGCGCGCCGCAGAGCCAGCGCGCAGATCGTGCCCACGATCCCGCCTCCGATAACCGCCGTTCCTGCCGCCTTCATCGTCGGGCTTTACCCTCGCACTCAATATCGTATACGGTAGACAAATCAGCAGGAGGCGCAAGCACTATGAGTTCCATGCGTTGGTCGGGCGTGTTTCCCGCCGCTACCACTCAATTCAAGTCCGATCTCTCGATCGATTACGACGCCAGCCAACAGGTGCTGGATAACCTCGTCCGCGACGGCGTGCACGGCCTTGTCGTGCTGGGCACCTGCGGCGAGAACAACTCGCTGGAAGCCGACGAAAAGCGCAGCCTGCTCAAGGCCGCCGTCGAGGTCGTCGCCGGCCGCGTGCCGATCATCGTCGGCTGCTCGGAGCTGACGACGCCCCGCGCCGCCGCCTTCGCCAAGGACGCCGAGACCATCGGCGCCAACGCCCTGATGGCGCTGCCGGCCATGGTCTACGTGCCGACCGAAGCCGAGCTGGAAGCCCACTTCCGCACGGTCGCCCGGGCCTCCGGCCTGCCGATCATGCTCTACAACAACCCGCCGGCCTATCGCGCCGCCATCAGCCTGGGCGTGCTCGAGCGCCTGGCCGACGAGCCGACCGTCGTGGCGGTCAAGGAAAGCGCGCCCGACACCCGCCGCTTCACCGACCTGGCCCGCGCCTTCGGCGACCGCTTCATCCTGATGGCCGGCCTCGACGACGTCGCGCTGGAAGGCCTGCTGCTGGGCGCCAAGGGTTGGGTCTCCGGCCTGACCAGCGCCTTCCCGCAGGAATCGGTGGCCCTGGTCGCGGCCGTCGACGCCGGCGACCTGGACACCGCCCGCAGCATCTACCGCTGGTTCATGCCGCTGCTGCACCTCGACGCCGAGCACGACCTCGTCCAGTCGATCAAGCTGGCCGAGGAGATCATGGGCCGCGGTTCCGAGCGCGTGCGCATGCCCCGCCTGCCCCTGGCCGGCGCCCGCCGCGCCCAGGTCGTCGCCATGGTCGAGGAAGCCGCCGCCACCCGGCCGGTGCTTTCCAAGGCCGAAGCGGCCTGACGTAACTTGCGTGGTCCTCGCCCTTCGACGAGCTCAGGGTGAGGACCATTTTTCAGACCGAGCAGTAGAAAACCTCATCCTGAGCTTGTCGAAGGACGAGGTTTTCGCTCCCCTCCGGCGGGTCAGCTTCTAGAGATCAAGTCCATGCGTCACACGTTCTTCTGCATCGACGGCCACACCGCCGGTAATCCCGTGCGTCTGGTCGCCGGGGGCGCGCCGCTGCTTAGCGGCGCCAGCATGAGCGAACGCCGCCAGGACTTCCTCGCCCGCTTCGACTGGATCCGCACCGGCCTGATGTTCGAGCCGCGCGGCCACGACATGATGTCGGGCGGCTTCCTCTATCCGCCCACCCTGCCCGACTGCGACGCGGGCATCCTGTTCATCGAGACCAGCGGCTGCCTGCCCATGTGCGGCCACGGCACGATCGGCATGGTCACCTTCGCGCTGGAGAACGGCCTGGTCACCCCGCGCGAGCCGGGCAAGCTGCGTCTGGAGGTTCCGGCCGGCGTCATCGACATCGCCTATGAGACCGAGGGTCAGAAGGTCACGTCGGTGAAGATCCGCAACGTCGCCAGCTACCTGGCCGAGACCGGCGTCGAGATCGACGTCCCCGGCTTTGGCCCCTTGACCATCGACGTTTCCTACGGCGGCAACTTCTACGCCATCGTCGAACCGCAAGGCGCCTACAAAGGCGTCGACGCCCTGGGCGCGGCCGAGATCCTGCGCCTGAGCCCGATCATCCGCACCCTGGTGCGCGAGAAGGTCGAGCCGGTGCATCCGCTCGATCCCACCATCCGCGGCGTCAGCCACGTGCTGTGGGCCGACGCCCCGGCCAGCGACGGCGCCGACGGCCGCAACGCGGTGTTCTACGGCGACCGCGCCATCGACCGCAGCCCCTGCGGCACCGGCACCTCGGCCCGCCTGGCCCACCTGCACGCCAAGGGCCGCCTGAAGGTCGGCGACGCCTTCGTGCACGAAAGCTACATCAAGAGCCGCTTCATCGGCCGGGTGGAGGCCGAGACCACCCTGGGCGACCGCCAGGCGATCATTCCCTCGGTTCAGGGCTCGGCGATCGCAACAGGGTTCAACACCATCTGGATCGATCGCGCCGACCCGTTCTGGGCAGGATTCCAGGTCATTTGAAATGACCCAGGTTTAATCCGAGCCGCCTGATAATCTGATATAGGGAGGCCCTCTCGGCGCGGGGGGCGCCGACCCAGGGGTTATAGTTCGCAGCTCATGAGCATCGTCGTCCGCACCCTGTCCGACCAGACGTACGAGATCGTACGTCGACGTATTCTCACCGGCGCCATGCCGCCGGGCGCGGCCGTGCGGCAGGACACCATCGCCGGCGAGCTCGGCGTCTCCAAGATCCCGCTGCGCGAGGCGCTCAGCCGCCTGGAGCAGGACGGCCTGCTCAACTCCTACCCCAACCGCGGCTACGTGGTGCGGCCGGCCTCCACCGAGGAGGCCAGCGAGGTCTTCGCCCTGCGCCTGAAGCTGGAGCCGGGCGCCACCGCCGAAGCCTCCCGCAAGGCCGGTCCCGAGGACCACGTCCGCGCCGAGGCCGCGCTGGCCGCCCTGGAAACCGAGCTGGGCAAGCCCGACGGCGACCACGTGGCCTTCAACCACGCCTTCCACATGTCGCTGGTCCGCCCCGGCGGCCACATCACCAGCCAGCTGGTCGAGCGGCTGCAGATCCTGTCGGAGCGCTACGTGCGCATCCACCTGGAGCCCTTCGGCCGCGACGAGCGCGCCAGCCGCGAGCACCGCCAGATCCTCGAAGCCTGGAAGGCCGGCGACGCCGCCACCGTCGAGGCTGTGGTCGCCGAGCACATCCAAGGCACGCTCGACGACCTGCGCCAGCAGCTGGCGGCTTAAGGCTCCCCTCCCCCCTACGCCGCCCGCCGCGTGTAGAGGAACTCGATCACCGCCGCCCGGGCGTGGACGTACGAAGCATCCTCCGCCACGGCCAGGCGGTCGCGCGGCCGGGCCAGATCCACCGGGCGCACCTCGCCGATCGTCGCGCGCGGGCCGTTGGTCATCATCACGATGCGGTCCGACAGCAGCACCGCCTCGTCGACGTCGTGGGTGACCATCAGCACGGTGTTGTTCAGGGTCGCCTGGATCTCCATGACGCTGTCCTGCAGGTGCGCGCGGGTCAGGGCGTCCAGCGCCCCGAACGGCTCGTCCAGCAGCAGCACCTTGGGCTGCATGGCCAGCGCCCGGGCGATGCCGACCCGCTGCTTCATGCCGCCGGAGATTTCCGAGGGCCGCTTGTCCTTGGCGTGGGTCATCTTGACCAACTCGAGATTGTGCAGCGTCCAGTCGCGGCGCTCGGCCGCCGACTTCTTGCCGCCGAACACCTTGTCGACCGCCAGCTGCACGTTCTCGCGCACCGACAGCCACGGCAGCAGCGAGTGGTTCTGGAACACCACCGCCCGCTCCGGCCCCGGCGCGCTGACGGCCTCGCGGTCGAGGATCACCGCCCCGGTGGTGGCCGGCACGAGGCCCGCCACCACGTTCAGCAGGGTGGACTTGCCGCAGCCCGAGTGGCCGATGATCGAGACGAACTCGCCCTTCTCGACCTGCAACTCGACGCCGCGCAGCACTTCGGAAGCGCCCGCGCCATGCCCGAAGGTGATGCAGAGGTTCTCGATGGAGAGATAGGCCTTGCCCATGATCTTTCCCCTTCTCAGCTCGCCGCGTTGCCGCGGGAGACGATGCGGCCCGCGAGGGCGACGATGCGGTCCAGGGCGAAGCCGGTCAGGCCCACCCACGCCAGGGCCACGACGATGTCGGAGATGCGCGAGGCGTTGTACTGGTCCCAGATGAAGAAGCCGACGCCGACGCCGCCCAGCAGCATTTCCGAGGCGACGATGGCCAGCCAGCTCATGCCCACCCCGATCCGCAGGCCCGTGAAGATGTAGGGCGTGGTCGCCGGCAGCAGGATCTTGAAGAAGTATTCGATCGGCGACAGCCGCAGCACCCGGGCGACGTTGCGATAGTCCTCGGGGATGTTCCTCACGCCCACGGCGGTGTTGATGATGATCGGCCAGATCGAGGTCACGAAGATCACGAACAGGGCCGACGGATTGGCCTCGTGGAAGGCCGCCAGCGAGATCGGCAGCCAGGCCAGGGGCGGCACCGTCCGCAACACCTGGAAGATCGGGTCGAGACCCCGGTGCGCCCAGCGGTTGGCGCCGATCAGCACGCCCAGGCCGACGCCGACCACCGCCGAGATCGAGAAGCCGAAGGCCACCCGCTTGAGGCTGGTCAGCACGTGCCAGAACAGGCCCTTGTCCACCCCGCCCCGGTCGTAGAACGGATCGACGATCAGTTCCTTCGACTCCAGCCAGATGCGCGAAGGCGACGGCAGGCCGTCATAGGAGTCGCCGCACACGCCCTGCCACACGGCCAGTATGACCAGCACGGTCAGGGCCGGCGGCAGGACGGCGGCCGCGACCGCTCCCGCCCGCCGCGCCAAGTCGGCCGCCCCTGGGACTCTTGGGGCGGCCGACCCGGCCTTCGCCGCCGACGCCGTTGCCGGCGGCGGGGACGCTCCTTGGGCCGTCACCGGGGCCGCGACGGGCGCGGCCTCGGCGAAGTCGGGCTTGGGATAGGTCATGAGCTTTCCTCCCCTCGGGCCTTTCTCAGGCGAGCTTCTTGATGGGTTGGCTGGCGAGATACGCGCCCGGATTGGCCGGATCGAACACCTTGCCGTCGAAGAACTTCTCGGGGCCGCGGCTGTCGCCGGCGGGGCCGGTCTGGCCGATGCTCTTGGCCGCCGCGCGCCAGATGTCCGAGCGGTTGACCTTGTTGACCAGGGCCTGCTTGTTGGTGTTCTGCGGGATCACGCCCCAGCGGATGTTCTCGGTCACGAACCAAAGGTCGTGCGACTTGAAGGGGAAGCTGGCGTTGTCGGCCCAGAACTTCATGACGTGCGGCGAGCCGGTGACCTTGCGGCCGTCGCCGTAGTCGATGACGCCCTGCTGGCGGGGCAGGATGTCGCCCATCGGCACGTTGATGTACTGCCGGCCCGAGACGATCGAGCACATGGCCGCCTTGTTGGCCTGCTTGTCGCACCACATCTGGGCTTCCAGCACGGCGGCGGTCAGGGCCTGGGCGGCGCGCGGATACTTGTCCACCCAGTCGGCCCGCATGCCCAGCGCCTTCTCCGGATGGTTCATCCAGATCTCGCTGGTGGTCGTGGCGGTGTAGCCGATCTTCTGGTTGACCGTCTGGCCGTTCCACGGCTCGCCCACGCAGAAGGCGTCCTGGGTGCCGGCCTTGAGGTTGGCCACCATCTGCGGCGGCGGGATGACGATGGTCGAGACGTCGATGTCCGGATTGATGCCGGCCGCCGCCAGCCAGTAGCGCACCCACAGGTCGTGGGTGCCGCCCCGGAAGGTCATGGCGATCTTGGCGATGTTGCCGGCCGCTTTCAGCTGGGCGAACTTGGCCTTGGCCCCGCCCGCCTGCAGCCCGACCTTCACGGCCTTCAGGTCGTTGCCGACCGAGATCGCCTGGCCGTTGGTGTTGAGCCTGGCCAGCACGTACATCGGCAGCGGCTTGCCGCCGGTCTGGACGCCCAGGCTGAACTGCAGCGGCATGGGCGACAGGATGTGCGCCCCGTCGATGCCGCCGCCGCCCGAACCCAGCACCAGGTTGTCGCGGGTGGCGGCCCACGAGGCCTGCTTGACCACCTCGATGTCGGGCAGGCCGTGCTTGGCGAAGAAGCCGCGCTCCTTGGCGATGATCACCGGCGAGCTGTCGGTCAGGGCGATGAAGCCCAGGCGCGCCTTGGCGGTTTCCGGACCCGCGCCGGCGGCGTGGGCTCCGGCCGGGAACGCGGCCTTGACGGCGGCCATGGTGGCGGCGGCCCCGATCAGGGCGGTGCGCCGGGAAACACCCATGGAAGCGCCCTGCGAAAGGATCTTGTCGGTCTTGGTCATGATCGGCGTTCCGTCTCAGAGCTTGTATTCGAGGGTGAACCAGGCCTTGGTCCGCGAGGCTGGCGGGGCCAGGGTCCCGGCCGGCACGGTCGTTTCGCGCTGGAAGTCGGCGTACTTCAGCTGCACCGAGAGCTTGGGCGTGATCGCCGCGGTGACCTGCACGTTCCATTCGCTGCCGAGGTCGGCGCCGGTGCGCTGGTCGTTGAAGTCGTGGTAGCGGACCACGACGTCGCTGTTGAAGAAGTAGGTCCGCTTGAAGCGCGGCTTGACGTTGAGGCTCAGGTTCAGGTCCTCCAGCCCGTCGGCGAAGCCCTTGTTGCCGCCCCCCGTGACGAAGGCGTCCGACCAGCCGTTGAAGGCGTGGGCGGTGGCCAGCGGCGTGGTGAAGCCCCGCGTTCCGTTCCCCTCCAGCGACTCGTAGGAGAGCTTGAGGGTGTAGATGTCGAACGTGCCGGCCACGTCGCCGCCGACATAGTCGAGGTCATAGGCGGCGGTGTTGCCGTGATAGTCGCTCTGGCGGGCGAAGGTGGCGTTGTAGGCCAGCTGATAGAGCCCGACCCAGGTCTTGCCCGAGGCCTTGGCGCCCTTGGTGATCGACGAGTTGATCGCCGAATTGCCGAAGTCCAGCGCGTAGACGAAGCCTTGCAGGCGTAGCGCCTCGGCCGGCGACCAGGTGACGTTCAGCAGGTGGCTGTCGCTGTCCCAGTCCTTCAGCTCGCCCAGCACCCGGTTGACGTGGTTGATGTAGGCGTAGGTCCCCTTCACCCGGCCAAGCGCGAAGTCGGCGCGCACGCCGTCGAAGGTCTGCTCGTCCTGGCGCCAGGCGACGGCGCCGACGAAGCGCTGGTCGTCGATCAGGATGCGCTGGCGGCCGGCGGTGACCTGCAGGGCCGCGCTGGGCGTCCAGGTCACCTGGGCGCGGTTCAGTTCGGTGACGTCGGGATCGTTGACGATCGGATAGCGGGCCTTGTCGGCGCCGTTCAGCGGGGCGGTCGTCGCGCCCGGCACGTTGACGGCGTAGTGCTCCTCGCCGATCTGACGGACGTCCTCGAACTCGATCAGGCCCTTGAGGCCGTGGAACTCGGCGGTCTCCCAGCCAAGACGCGTGCGGACGGTGAAGGCCGAGGCCTTGTCGGCCAGGTTGGCCTGGTCGACGCTCTCGTAGCGGGCGCGGACCTCCAGGATCACCTTGCCGGCCGCGACCTGGTCGCTGAACGTCGGCGGCGGCGCGGGCGTAGGCGGCGGCTCGGCCGGCTCCGGCGCGGGCTCCGCAACCGTTTCCGGTGCGGCTTCCGTGGCCGCCGGTTGCTCCGGCGTCGCCGCCGTTTGGGCGTAGGTTCCCGTCGCCCACAGCAGCGCCGCGAGCCCAGCGCCGAGCGTGAGCCCGGCCCTCTTCGTGTTCATACCTCTTCCCCTCAGGCAAAAAAAAAACGCCCGGCGAGGGCGTGAGCCCCCTCCGGACGTCGTTGTCCAAAACAGTCGCCGACCCCGTCGTCGGCGTAGGTCCTTCAAGGACCCTCGCAGGACGTCGTTGCCCCGCGTGTCGCCATCAGGGACGCACCACGTCGGGACGCCGACAATCTGAAAACCGGCGTTATCGACCATTTCGCGGGTGCGGCGCCCGTTTCTGCGCAGCAGCACGGCGCCCAAAGCTTGGGCGGCGCCCGGAAAGCAGGCGCCACCCTCCCCTCACGGACGATGACCGGCGAGGACTCGCCCGCGCCAACCCCTGGCGACGCAAGGCTTTGAAGGCATCTGGTTACCGGAAGGGAGGTGTGGAGTCGGGCCGACGCTGGCGCGCTTCCGACCCAATTCGCCCGATCCCCCCGCGCGTCATCCCGGGCGGAGGGCCGCGCAGCGGACCGTAGACCCGGGACCCAGGGGACTGGGCGTGGAGGTCAGGTCGACCATGAAGGCTGTCGCCGCTGCATTGCGGCGGCCCCTGGGTCCCGGCTCTCCGCGCTGCGCGCTACGGCCGGGATGACGAAAAATTGGAGTGGGGACGCCCTACTCCGTGATCAGCCCGTGCAGCACCCCGTCGAGCGTGACCTGCATCAGCTCTTCGTGCGGAGCCCAGTTGCGGCTCGGCTTGGTGATGACCAGCGAGACGATGCCGTGGCAGGCCGCCCACAGCACCTGGGCGGCGCTCTCGGCGGTGCCGGTCTTCAGCCGGCCGGCGGCGGCGATCTCGCGGATCGGACCGCTGAACTCGTCGAAACAGGCGTCGCCGAGGTCGGACACGGCCTGCTGCTTCTCCACCGAGATCGCCTCGCTCGAGCCGCAGAACACCAGCTGGTAGGTGTTGGGATTGTCCAGGGCGAAGCGCATGTAGGCGTCGAGCATGCGCCGCACCTTCTCCACCGCGTCGACCGGCTCGTGCGACAGGGCGACATTGATGGCCAGCAGCTGCTCGATGGCCTCGCGGCCGATCTCCAGCAGGATCTGGTCCTTGTCGCGGAAGTGCATGTAGAGCGCGGTCGAGGACACGCCCACGGCGTCGGCGATCTTGCGGATCGTCGCCCCCGCGTAGCCCTCGGCGATGAAGATCTTCTCGGCGGCGGCCAGGATCTCGCCCCGGCGCATGTGCCCGTCGCCCTTCGGCTTGCGGGCGGACCTGGTCGGCTTCTTCAACGCAACGGTCACGATACGGTACTTCCTCCCTCTTCCCCGATCTGACAGTAAACGGGAATCACCCAGGGCCGACAAGCGCGCCGCAGCTTTTGCGTAGAACGCGTATTTTTCTGTTTGACACTTTATAGTTGAGTTAATCGAGTCGCTCCCACCGATCAGGCCTAGTTGTGGGGGAACGACATGGCGCGCGAAGACCGGCGGCTGCACGTCGAGGAGCAGGACCATCACGTCCTGGCCGATCCGCCGCTCGTCGCACCCCTGCCGCTCGCCGACGGGGCGCATCGCCGACTGAGCACCGGCCAGGGCGTCGCGCTGATCCTGATCGCCATCGTCCTGGCCGCGAGCGCGGCGCTGGCGCCGAGGATCACGCTGGCCGCGCTCGGCTGGACGGGCCTGGCGCTCTTCGCCCTGCTGGCCTCGCTGCGGCTCGTGGCGGCCTGCACGCCGCCACGGCGGATCCCGGTCCCGCCCCTGCCCGACGCCGACCTGCCCGCCTATACGGTGATCGCCCCGCTCTACAAGGAAGCCTCGGTCGCCGCCGAACTGGCGGCGGGCCTCGACCGCCTGGACTATCCGCGCGACCGCCTCCAGGCCCTGATCATGCTGGAGGCCGACGACGTCGAGACCATCGCCGCCTTCCACGCCCTGGACCTGCCGGCCTTCATCCAGGTGCTGGTCGTTCCGCCCGGCGCGCCCAAGACCAAGCCTCGCGCCTGCAATCACGCCCTGGGCCGCGCCCGCGGCGAGCTGCTGGTGATCTACGACGCCGAGGACGCCCCCGATCCTGGCCAGTTGCGCGAAGCCGCCGCCCGCTTCGCCGCCGGTCCGCCCGACCTAGCCTGCCTGCAAGCGCCGCTGCGCATCGAGATCCCGGCCATCTCCGGGTTCCTGCCCCGCCAGTTCCAGCAGGAATACGCCGCCCATTTCGAGGTGCTGCTGCCGGCCCTGGCGCGCTGGCGGCTGGCCTTTCCCCTGGGCGGCACCAGCAACCACTTCCGCGTCGAGGCCCTGCACGCCGTCGGCGGCTGGGACGCCTTCAACGTCACCGAAGACGCCGATGTCGGCTTCCGCCTTGCCGCCGCCGGCTACGCGCTGGACGTCATCGCCCCGCCGACGCTGGAGACCGCCCCGACCAGCTGGAAGGCCTGGCGGCCGCAGCGGGCCCGGTGGATCAAGGGCCACCTCCAGACCCTGGCGGTTCATCTGCGCGGCCCCGCCGTTCGCCGGCCGCGCGTGGCCCTGGCGCTGTTCCTCACGCTGGTCCTGTCGCTGGCCTCGACGCACCTGCACGCGCCGATCTTCGCCGGCGTGATGCTGATGCTCGCGCTCGACCTGCTGCCCGACGGCCAGGCCGCGATCGACGGCGCCGGCCTGGTGCTCTTCTTCTATGCCTGGGGCGCTTCGGCCATCGCCGCGGTCGTCGGCCGCCGGCGCGCGGGCGGCCGGGCCAAGTGGCTGGACCTGCTGGGCCTGCCCCTGATCTGGCTGGCGCAGGGCTGGGCCGGCTGCCACGCACTGGTCCAGTTCGTCCTGCGTCCGCACCACTGGGACAAGACCCCGCATGCGCCTCGGGCTGGACGACGCTTGGGCTGAGCGCGTATGGCGTGGCCATGCATCCGACCATCGCCGCCTCTCCCATCGTCATGCGCACCGCCGGCTGGGCCGACTACGCCCTGCTCGACAGCGGGCGCGGCAAGAAGCTGGAGCGCTACGGCCGCTACACCGTCGTCCGCCCCGAGCCGCAGTGCTTCTGGGAGCCGCGCCTGCCCGCCCAGGCCTGGGACGAGGCCGACGCAGTGTTCGATCCGTCCGACGAGGACGAGGCCGGCCGCTGGCGCTTCCACGGCAAGCCGATCGAGAAGTTCGACCTCGCCTGGGGCGAGGCGAAGTTCCACGGCCAGTTCACGCCGTTCCGCCACCTGGCCTTCTTCCCCGAGCAGGCCGCCAACTGGGCCTGGCAGGACGAGCGCGTGCGCGCCTTCGTCAAGGCCCGCGGCCGCCAGCCCCGGATCCTCAACCTGTTCGGCTACACCGGCGTGGCCAGCCTGGTCTGCGCCGCCGCCGGCGCCCACGTCACCCACGTCGACGCCTCCAAGAAGTCGGTCGGCTTCGCGCGCGAGAACGCCGCCTTCGCCGGCCTCGCCGAAAAGCCGATCCGCTGGATCGTCGAGGACGCCCGCCGCTTCGTCGCCCGCGAGGTCCGCCGCGGCAACGTCTATGACGGCATCATCCTGGATCCGCCGAAGTTCGGCCGCGGCCCCGACGGCGAGGTCTGGCGCCTGTTCGAGGACCTGCCGGCCCTGACCGCCGACTGCGCCCAGCTGCTGGCGGAAGACGCCGACTTCCTGCTGATGAACGCCTATGCCGCCCGCGTGTCGGGGGCTGCCATGTCGGGCCTGCTGGCCCAGGCGCTCGAAGGCCGGGCCGGCGTCATCGACTGGGGCGAGCTGTCCCTCGTGGAAGACAAGGGCGACCGCCAGATCGGCCTGTCCTTCTTCGCCCGCTGGTCGTCGGAGGCCTGAGCGACATGAGCAACGTCAAGACCGTCACCTCCCTGACCAACGCCACGGTCAAGGCCGTCCGCGCCCTGCACATGCGCAAGGAGCGCGAGGACAGCGGCCTGTTCCTGGCCGAGGGCCTGAAGATCGTCATCGAGGCCATCGACTGCGGCCACGCGCCCAAGATCCTGATGTACGGCCCCGACGCCGCCGACCACCCGATGCTGCAGAAGGCCGCCAAGGCCTGCGCCGCCGCCGGCGGCGAGGTCATCGAGGTCAACCGCGAGATCCTCGAAAAGGTCTCGCGCCGCGACAACCCGCAGGCCGTGGTCGGCGTGTTCCGCCAAGTCTACACGCCGCTGTCGGCGATCGTGCCGCAAAGCGCCGACTGCTGGGTGGCCCTGCAGGCCGTCCGCGATCCGGGCAATCTGGGCACCATCATCCGCACCGCCGACGCGGCCGGCGCCGGCGGCGTCATCCTGGTCGGCGACTGCGTCGACCCCTATTCCGTCGAAGGCGTGCGCGCGACCATGGGCTCGGTTTTCGCCGTCAAGATCGCCAAGGCCAGCGTGCAGGAGTTCCTGGCCTGGCGCGAGGACTGGCCCGGCAGCGTGGTCGGCACCCTGCTGACCGCCACCGTCGACCACAAGAGCGCCGACTACGTGAAGCCGTCGCTGATCCTGATGGGCAACGAGCAGCAGGGCCTGCCGCCCGAACTGGCCGCCGCCTGCGACGTCAACGTCAAGATCCCCATGCGCGGCCGCGCCGACAGCCTGAACCTGTCGGTGGCCACCGGGATCATGATCTATACGGTGACGGGCTGACGAACCTCCCCCTCTGGGGGAGGCGGCCGAAGGCCGGTGGGGGGACGTTTTCAGCTTTCGAAGCGTCGGTCGTCTTCCCCCCACCGATCGCTGCGCGATCTCCTCCCCCACGGGGGGAGGTTCCCTGTGGTGCGGCCACGCCGCCCGCATCATACGCCTGCGGAGAACTCCGCCCCCTTGCGCGACACCACGCCGCACACCATTTCCCCGCCTCGCCGCGGGAACGCTCGGGCCACCTTCGCCGCTCTCCCAAACGTGAAGCCGATTTCGACGGCGCCCCTGTGTTAAAGCGGCGCAGTTGGGCGGCGGCCTCTTCCAAAGCCGCCGCTTTTCCATATCTAATTCATGAAGGCGGGTGATTTGCCCGCCGGGAGAAAGCGGTCGATGGCCGAGCGAAAGCAAGGCGGACAAAATAACGGCGCGGGCTCTTCGGTCGTCACGGAAGTGAAGCCGAAGACGCAGAAGCCCTCGTTGTATCGCGTACTGATCCTTAACGACGACTACACCCCTATGGAGTTCGTCGTTTACGTGCTCGAACGGTTCTTCAACAAGTCGCGCGAAGACGCGACTAGGATTATGTTGCACGTTCACCAGAACGGTGTCGGGGTCTGCGGCGTTTTCACTTACGAAGTCGCCGAGACCAAGGTCGCCCAAGTGATCGACTCAGCCCGCAGACATCAGCACCCGCTGCAGTGCACCATGGAAAAGGATTGAGGAGCCTCCCCTTGCCCTCTTTTTCGCGTCCTCTCGAAGAATCCCTCCACCGCGCGGTGGCTTACGCCAACCAGCGAAAGCACGAATACGCCACGCTCGAACACCTGCTGCTGTCGCTCACCGACGATGACGACGCGGCTGGGGTCATGCGAGCCTGCGACGTGGACCTGACCGCTCTCAAGAAGAGTCTGGTCAATTATCTCGACGTCGAGCTCTCGTCCCTGGTGGTCGACGACGAAGAAGACGCCAAGCCCACGGCGGGCTTCCAGCGCGTCATCCAGCGCGCCGTCATCCACGTCCAGTCGTCCGGCCGCGAGGAAGTCACCGGGGCCAACGTCCTGGTCGCCATCTTCTCCGAACGCGAGAGCCACGCCGCCTACTTCCTGCAGGAGCAGGACATGACGCGGTACGACGCGGTGAACTTCATCGCCCACGGCATCGCCAAGAAGGCCGGCGCTTCCGAGCCCAAGGCCGCCAAGGGCGCGACCGCGGTCGAGGAAGACCAGGAAAAGCCCAACACCAAGACCGGCGGCGAGGCCCTCGAGGCCTATTGCGTCGACCTCAACGAAAAGGCCCGCCAGGGCAAGGTCGACCCGCTGATCGGCCGCGCGAACGAAGTGGAACGCGCGATCCAGATCCTGTGCCGCCGCACCAAGAACAACCCGCTGCTCGTCGGCGACCCCGGCGTCGGCAAGACCGCCATCGCCGAAGGCCTGGCGCGCAAGATCATCACCCACCAGGTCCCCGAAGTCCTGGCGGAAGCGACCATCTACTCGCTCGACATGGGCGCGCTGCTGGCCGGCACCCGCTATCGCGGCGACTTCGAGGAACGCGTCAAGCAGGTGGTCAAGGAACTCGAGAACCACCCCAACGCGGTGCTGTTCATCGACGAGATCCACACCGTCATCGGCGCCGGCGCCACCAGCGGCGGGGCCATGGACGCCTCCAACCTGCTGAAGCCGGCCCTGGCCTCGGGCACCCTGCGCTGCATGGGCTCGACCACCTACAAGGAGTTCCGTCAGCACTTCGAGAAGGATCGGGCCCTGGTCCGTCGCTTCCAGAAGATCGACGTCAACGAGCCGACGGTGGAAGACACCATCAAGATCCTCAAGGGCCTGAAGACCTACTACGAGGACTTCCACAAGCTGAAGTACACCGCCGAGGCCCTGAAGGTCGCGGTGGAGCTGTCGGCCAAGTACATCACCGACCGCAAGCTGCCCGACAAGGCGATCGACGTGATCGACGAGGCGGGCGCGGGCCAGATGCTGCTGCCGGAAAGCCGTCGCAAGAAGATGATCGGCGTCAAGGAGATCGAGGCCGTCGTGGCCAAGATCGCCCGCATCCCGCCGAAGTCGGTCAGCAAGTCGGACACCGAGGCCCTCAAGGAACTCGAGGCCGACCTGAAGCGCGCCGTGTTCGGCCAGGACGAGGCTATCCTGCAGCTGTCCTCGGCCATGAAGCTGGCGCGAGCGGGCCTGCGCGATCCGAACAAGCCGATCGGCTCCTATCTGTTCAGCGGCCCCACCGGCGTCGGCAAGACCGAAGCCGCCAAGCAGCTGGCCTCGACGCTCGGCATCGAGATGATCCGCTTCGACATGTCGGAGTACATGGAGCGCCATACCGTGAGCCGCCTGATCGGCGCCCCTCCCGGCTATGTCGGCTACGACCAGGGCGGCCAGCTGACCGACGCCGTCGATCAGCACCCGCACGCGGTCGTCCTGCTCGACGAGATCGAGAAGGCCCACAGCGACATCTACAACATCCTGCTGCAGGTCATGGACCACGGCACCCTGACCGACTCCAACGGCAAGAAGGTCGACTTCCGCAACGTGGTCCTGATCATGACCACCAACGCGGGCGCCTCCGACGCCCAGCGGCAGTCGATCGGTTTCGGCCGCTCCAAGGTCGAAGGCGAGGAAGAGGCCGCCCTCAAGCGCCTGTTCACGCCGGAGTTCCGCAACCGCCTGGACGCGACGGTGGCCTTCAAGCCGCTGACGCCGGAGATCATCCGCCAGGTCGTGCAGAAGTTCGTCATGCAGCTGGAGGCGCAACTCGCCGACCGCAACATCACGATCGAACTCTCCGACGACGCCGCCGACTGGCTGGCCAAGAACGGCTTCGACGAGCTCTACGGCGCCCGTCCGCTGGCCCGGGTCATCCAGGAGCACATCAAGAAGCCGCTGGCCGACGACATCCTGTTCGGCCGCCTGATCCGCGGGGGCCACGTCAAGGTGGTGCTCGAGAACGGCAAGATCGGCTTCGAGATCGAAAGCGCCTCGGAAGGCAAGTCCGGCAAGTCGCCCTCCGACGAAGGAGAGGCCGAGGAGCCGGCCCTGGCCGAATAAGGCCAGTCGCCAAATGATCAGGGAAAAGGCCCGGAGCGATCCGGGCCTTTTTCTTTAGCGCAGGTGACGCGCGCCGAGCGTGGTGAGCAGGCGCAAGGCCCGCTCCTCGTCGAGGCCGGCGGGCGTGAAGTGCTCCAGCCCCACCTCGGACAGGGCCGAGGCGTCCTCCACCTCCAGCCGACGCTGGCCCATGTTCCAGTCGCGGAACAGCCGCCGCTCGGCCGGGCCGTCGGCGATCAGCACGATCTCGTCGTGGCGCGGGTCGCGACCGATGCGCGCGAAGGCCTCGGCGACGGTCTGGCCCGGCCCTTCCAGCACCTGCAGGAACCGCCCCTCCCCGGCCGCCAGGAAGCCGGTGATGTCGTCGACGCGGTTGTTCTGGATCGACCTGGCGACCACGGCGCGCAGGGTTTCGTCCAACTGCTCGGGATGGGCGGCCCGGCTCGCATAGACCAGGCGATAGAGGCCGCGCCGGGCCAGGATATCGGTCATTCACGGTCCTCGGCCGCTACTGAAGCTCAGGCCGGAGGGTTAAGACGCGGAACCGTTAAAAGGTTCATTCGGCTCACGCGCCGGCTGTAGACAAAACGGGAACAAACGCGTAGCGTGAGGGCATGACCCATGCGGCCTTCGACACCTTGAGCGCCTCCAAGCGCCTGCGTGAAGCGGGCCTGAACGAACGCGCGGCCGAGGCGATCGTGGAACTGGTGCAGCAGACGACCGTGCTCCCCGACATCAGCGAACTGGCGACGCGCTCGGAACTGCAGGCGGTGAAGGGCGAGTTGAAGAGCGAGATCACTTCGGTGCGCAACGAACTCAAGAGCGACATCGCCCTCACCGAGGCCCGCATCCGCACCGACCTCAGCGAGAAGATCCGCCTGCAGGGCTGGGCGCTGCTGGGCGGCATGGCCGTGCTGGTGTCGATCTCCACCGCCCTGATCAAGCTGCTGCCCTAGTCAGCAGCCTTCGGGGCTCAGCCCTGGCCGCGCTCGCGGATGGCCTTCACTTCGCGCCAGATGCGGAACAGGTATTCCACGCTCGCCGCGCCGCCGATGAAGCCGATCGAGTAGCCAAGGCTGTTCAGGAAGGTCGAGATCGACTGGCTGAGCGGCGCCAGGGCCGAGCCCTGCTGAAGCGCCGAGATCACGCCGATCAACTGCACGATGTCGCCAAAGAGGCTGACGATCGCCGCGGCGGCGACGATGCGGGTCACCGGATGCAGGCGGCCAAAGAAGCCCGCCACGCGGTCGGCCGGTGCGTTCAGAGCGTCGGACACGTCGTCTCTCCCTGCGCGCCCATGGCCCGCAACTGATGATAGGTTCGGGCAAGGAACTCGACCCAGGCCGCGCCCGCCACGCTGGCGACGATCGCGCCCAGCCGCAGCAATCCATCGCCCAGCCACCGGGCAAGCCAGGCCTGCAGGAAACCGATATCGGCCGGACCGATCGACGGCATGCGCGTCGCCTCGCCGGCCGCGTAGGCGACGCCGACGAAATAGCCGGCCAGCACGACCAGTTGCAAACCGGCCGCCCCCAGCAGGATCCAGGTGATCGGATGAAGTTTCATGCAGCCCCCGCGCCTCCTATGCAGGCGTTCGCGCGGGGTCGCAACTTCAGGCTTCAGAGCGCCGCGGCGATCTTCGCGGCCAGGGCCTTCAGCTCTTCGGCGTCGGCCATGCCTTCGCCGTGACGGCCCAGCGCCTGGCCCTCGTAGCGGGGGATGACGTGGAAGTGCAGGTGGAACACCGTCTGGCCGGCCGGCGCGCCGTTGAACTGGGTGACGACGACGCCATCGGGCTTCAGGGCCTGCGTCACCGCCCGGGTCGCCTTCTGCACCGCGCCGATCAGCCGCCCCAGGGTCTTGGGCTCGGCCTCCAGCACGTTGCGCGCCTTCGAGGTCTTGGAGATCACCAGCAGGTGGCCCGGCGACTGCGGGAAGGCGTCCATGAAGGCCAGGACCTCGTCGTCCTCGAACACCTTCACGCTCGGGATCTCGCCGCGAACGATCTTGGCGAAGATGTTGTCCGGATCGTAGGTTCCGTGAAGGCTCATGACCGTCTCCATTGCGTGGGACAGGTCCTAGCAAACCAGGGAGGGGGCGCAAGCGTGGGCAAGATCGACGAGGCCGGACAAGGCCTGACCGACCGCCAGAAGAAGTGGTTCGCCTCGGTGCAGGCCAGCCTGGAACGCGACACCGGCAAGACCCTCGCGCAGTGGGTCGAGATCGTCCGCCGCGACTGCAAGGAGACCAAACCCAAGGCCCGCGTCGACTGGCTGAAGGCCAATTACGGCCTGGGCGTCAATCGCTGCGCCCACATCCTGGGCGAGGCCTTTCCGTCGGAACTGGGCTGGGACGACGCGGCGGGCCTGCGCGCGGCGCTGTGGACCGACCCGGCCTCGACGGCGATCCTGGAGGCGATCGAGGCGGCCGTCGCCGACTTCCCAGGCCTCGTCACCGGTCAGCGCAAGGGCTTCACCGCCTGGTCGAACAAGGTGCAGTTCGCCGCCGCCAAGCCGGTTAAGGGCGGAACCGTCTCCCTGGGCCTGGCCCTGACGCCCGACGCCTCCCCTCGCCTCTCCGAACCGAAGAACGAAAGCTGGTCCGAGCGGCTGAAGGCCAAGCTGGCCCTCGCCTCCCCGGCCGAGGTCGACGACGAGGTCGCGGCCCTGCTGAAAGCGGCCTGGGACCGCTCCTGAACGGGAACGCGGGAGGCCACAGCCACGTTTTTGACGGCGGGAGGACAAGAGCCATGTCCAAGGAAGCCGATCTCACCGCCAAGTTCTGGAAAGCCCTCAAGAACGACCGCATGGTGATGCTGGGACTGCCCGACGTCGAGGGCGGCCACAGCCAGCCGATGACCGTCCTGATGGACGGCGATCACAGCGGACCGATGTGGATCTTCACCTCGGCCGACAGCGACCTCGTCGCCGCCCTGCCCCACGAGCGCGACGCGGTGATGCACTTCTCGTCCAAGGGCCACGATCTCTTCGCCCAGATCGACGGCCATCTGCGCATCGACACCGACTTCACCACCGTCGAGCGCCTCTGGAACCCGTTCATCGCCGCCTGGTTCGACGGCATGGACGACCCGAAGCTGCGCCTTCTGCGCTTCGAGCCCGAGCACGCCCGCATCTGGCTGAACGAGAACAGCCTGTTCGCCGGCATGCGCCTGATGCTCGGCCGCGATCCCAAGCGCGACTACTGCGACAAGGTCGCCGAGGTCGTGCTGCATTAGTCCGGATCGACGTTCATTGCCCGCCCCCCCCAATCCGTCTTTCCCCGCGAAGGCGGGGATCCAAACTGACGTTCCGGAGGAGGCCCGGCAGCAGGTCATCCGTCGGCTCGGCTTGGATCCCCGCCTTCGCGGGGATGCTCGGTGGAAATGGGCTCTAGCTTCTGAAAGCCGATCCGCCGAGCGCTTCAGCGCGCCTCGCGGAACGGCGAATATTCCTCGGTGAGCGCCTCGATCTCCTGCGCCACCGCCTCGCGCTCGCGCTCCAGATAGCGCGCCACCGGCTCGCGCAGGGCCGGGTCGGCGATCCAGTGCGCCGAGTAGACCGCGCTGGGCAGATAGCCGCGGGCGATCTTGTGCTGGCCCTGAGCGCCGGCCTCGACGCGCGGCAGGCCCAGCCGGATCGCATGCTCGATGGCCTGGTAGTAGCAGAGCTCGAAATGCAGGAACGGCACGTCCTCGGTGCAGCCCCAGTGGCGGCCGTATAGGCAGTCGCGGCCGATCAGGTTCAGGGCCCCGGCGAGCCACGGCCCGCTCGGCCGACGCGCTAGGATCAGCAGCACCTTGTCGGCCATCCGCTCGTGCAGCAGCGAAAAGAACCGCCGGTTCAGATAGGGCCGCCCCCACTTGCGGGCGCCGGTGTCCATGTAGAAGCCGAAGAAGGCGTCCCAGTGTTCCGCCTTCAGCTCGTCGCCGGACAGAGCCTCGATCTCCAGCCCGTCCTGAGCGTCGCGCCGCTCGCGGCGGATGGTCTTGCGGCGGTTCGACGACAGGGCCGCCAGGAAGTCGTCAAAGGTCGCGTAGCCTGCGTTTTCCCAGTGATACTGCTGGTCCTGCCGGCGCAGCAGGCCGCGATCGCCCATCCAGTCCCATTCGTCGGCGGTCGGGAAGGTCACGTGCAGCGACGAGGCCTTCAGGCGGTCGCACAGGGTCAGCGCCCCACCCAGCAGAGCCGAGCGCGCCTCGTCGGGATCGACGTCGGGCCGCGCGATCAGCCGCGGCCCCGTCACCGGCGAGAACGGCGCCGAGCACTGGAGCTTGGGATAGTAGTCGCCTCCCGCCCGCTCGTAGGCGTCGGCCCAGGCGTGGTCGAAGACGTATTCGCCCTGGCTGTGGTTCTTCAGATAGAGCGGCATCACCCCGCCGATGGCCCCATCCACGTCGGCGACGCTGACGTGATGCGGCGCCCAGCCGGTGCGGTCGCCGGCGCAGCCGCTCTCTTCGAGGATGTCGAGGAAGTCAAAGCTGACGAACGGGTCGCCGGACGGACCGGCGCAGGCGTCCCAGGCTTCCTTGCCGATATCGGCGATGCGGCGGTGGATGCGCACCTCCGCCTTAAGCGAACTCACGCCGTGAAGCCCTCGAAGATCAGGTTGTCGCAATGGTCGGAGACGGCGTCCCATTGGTCCTGGGAGCGCACCGTCCAGGCGATGATCGGCATGCCCTTGCCCCGGAACACGTCGGCGCGCGCGCTCGGCAGCATGTCGAGGCCCAGCGCCAGGAAATCGGGCCGCGCCAGCTCCACCTGCTCCAGCGCCGCCAGCGACTTGCGCAGCTCCGGCGCCAGCTTGCGGGCGTTGTCGTCGTTCCAGCCGTAGGAATCCAGACCCCGCAGGATCTGCGGATGATGGTCGGCGAACCAGGCGTGCGAATAGGGATTGAAGCCGATCACCGCGATCGGACCGTTGTGATCGATCAGGATCTCGGAGACCTTCTTTTCTAGTTCCCCCACTTCGCCGAACGGGGTCTTGAGCTCGATATAGACCATGGCCCGGTGGCCGATCACCGCCAGGGCGTCGGCCAGGGTCGGGATAGTCTCGTCCGTGTCCGACAGCTTCAGCGCGCCCAGTTCGGCGGCGGTGTGGTCGCGCAGGCGGCCCTCGGCGCCGGTCAGCCGCTCCAGGCGATCGTCGTGGAAGACCACCGCCTGTCCGTCGGCCGTCAACTGCACGTCCAGCTCGATGGCGTAGTCCTTGGCGCAGGCGGCCTGGAAGGCGGCCAGGGAGTTCTCCGGCGCGCCGCCCGGCGTCCACAGTCCGCGATGGGCCACGGGCGGATCGAACAGGCGCTCCCACGCCTCGCCGAACACCTCGGTCCCGGGTCGCGGACGGGCGCGCATCAGAAGACCTCCACCACGGCGTCGACCTCGACGGCGAAGCCCAGCGGCAGCTTGTAGACGCCGACGGCCGAGCGGGCGTGACGGCCGGCGTCGCCGAACACCTCGACCATCAGGTCGGAGGCGCCGTTGATCACCTTGGGGATGTCGATGAAGTCCGGGCCGGCCTGCACGAAGCCGCCCAGCTTGACGATGCGGGCCACCTTGTCGAGGTCGCCGGTCGCGGCCTTGATCTGGGCCAGCAGGTTGATGCCGCACAGGCGGGCGGCCTTCTGGGCGGTCTCCAGGCCGACGTCGACCCCGACCGTGCCCTTGATGCCGCCAGAGGCGTCGAGCGAGATCTGGCCGGAGATGTGGACGAGATTGCCCGACCGCACGAACGGCACGTAGTTGGCCACCGGCGCCACCGGTTCCGGCAGCGTGATCCCGAGACCCGCCAGACGCTCTTCCACCTTCGACATTCAAACGCTCCCTTACCGAGTGCGCATGCTTAGCAAGGGGAAGCCTTCGCACAAGAAAAAAGGCCCGGACGCACCGTCCGGGCCAAAGGGCCCAAGAAAAAAGGCCCGGACGCGAGGTCCGGGCCGAAAGGCTGGGTAGATCTGCGAAACGGCCCGCAAGCGGGGCCGTTACGAATTCGGTTTGGTTAGCGAGCGGCCTGGAACTTCTCGACCGTGGCGGTGACGCGCTCGTTCAGCGGCTTCACCGAGTCCTTGATCGAGGCCGAGACGATCTCCGAAGCCTTGCTGACCTGGGCGATGTAGGCTTCCAGGGCCGACTTGGCCCAGGCGGTCTGCAGCTCGACGGCTTCCTGCACGCTCTTGGCCGAAGCCAGGGCCTTGGCGGCGGCGACTTGGTCCTCGGCGGCCTTCTTCGAGTAGGCGAAGGCTTCGGCGCCCAGGGCTTCGGCGCCCTTGGTCGCGGCGGTCACCGAAGCGACGACGGCTTCGAGGTTCTTCTTCGAATGGGTGTTGGCCTCGGCCAGGGCGGCGAGCGACTTGTCGACGCCGTCCTTGAACGCTTGGTTGCCGGCGGAGGTGTATTGCTCGACGGTGCTCTTCAGGGTCTCGGTGACGGCCATGGGGAAGGCTCCTGGGCAGGTGGCGGGGCACGGGTTCGAGCGACGGGTGGAATGAGACGTTCCGCGGCCCTGCCCCATGCGTTGGGACGACATGGTTTTCTCATGTTGCAGTGCAGCAGTCAAACGTTTTTGTGCAGCGCACCATAACCTAGGGTGAAGCTGCTCCGTGCGCTGAGTTCCCGCATGGCGCGAACGCGACGCGGCGATGAACCAACGGAGGCGAAGCGTTGCCGCAACGCCCAAGTTTTATCTCATTCTGCGGCGAAATCGCTCACCAGTTGTTTACTTTGGCGTAAGGCGACAACGCGCATGCTAGGTTCACGCGTGTGGCGGTGCGGAACCGCTCAGTTCAAATGACGGACGTTTGTCGCATGTTCGCCAAGCTTAACTCCGCCCGTAGCCTCCTCGTCGCCGTCGGCTTCGCCGCGGCCGCGCTGGTCGGCGTCGCTGCTCCCACCGTCGCTTCGGCCCAGATCCCGTACCTGCAGCTCAACGCCGCGGAACCCAAGTACGCGGCCATCGTGATCGACGCCAATTCGGGCGAAGTCCTTTACGACAAGCGTGCCGACAGCCCCCGCTATCCGGCGTCGGTCACCAAGGTGATGACGCTGTACCTCACCTTCGAGGCGCTCAGCGAAGGCCGCCTGAAGCTGACCGACCGCGTGCCGATCTCGCCGCGCGCCGCCGCCCAGGCTCCGACCAAGATGGGCCTGCGCCCCGGCGACAGCCTCAGCGTCGACGAGGCGATTCGCGCCATGGCCGTGAAGTCGGCCAACGACATCGCCACCGCCATGGCCGAGAAGCTGGCCGGCAGCGAAAGCCGCTTCGCCGCCCTGATGACCCTGCGCGGTCAGGAACTGGGCATGCGCAACAGCCGCTTCGTCAACGCCTCGGGCCTGCCCGACAGCCGCCAGATCAGCACCGCCCGCGACCTGGCCATCCTGTCGCGCGCCACCATGCGCGACTTCCCGCAGTACTATTCCTACTTCAGCCTCAAGGGCTTCGAGTTTCGCGGCAGCTACGTGCGCGGCCACAACCGCCTGCTCAACAGCATGGACGGCTTCGACGGCCTGAAGACCGGCTACACCAATGCGTCCGGTTACAATCTCGCCGGCTCGGCCGTGCGCGACGGCCGCCGCCTGATCGCCGTGGTCCTGGGCGGCTCCTCGACCGCCTGGCGCGACAACAACATGGAAGACCTGCTGACCACGGGCTTCGACGTGCTCAAGCGCCGCTCGCACGGCGAGCGCACCACCATCGCCGCCAACCTCTATGAGGACGAACCGACCGGCCCGATCATGCGCCCCTCGTCCGAAGAGGGCGACGGCGACCAGGCCGGCCTGAAGATCGTCCTGACCGACAACCCCAAGCCCGTCCCGGTGAAGGTCTCCCCCACCCTCAAGGCCGCCAAGGACGCCGCCAAGCCGGCGCCGAAGAAGGTCAAGGGCGAGTGGAGCGTCCAGGTCGGCGCCTTCCAGTCCAAGAGCCTGGCCAACAAGCAGCTGGGCCTGGTGCGCGACCGCTTCGCCAAGGCCGTGGCCGACGCCGAAGGGGCCGTGGTCGGCGCCGCTGGCGGGGCCTTCCGCGCCCAGTTCCAGGGCATGACCGCCGAGGCCGCCCGCGCCGCCTGCTCGGCCATCACCGCCAAGCGCCAGCCCTGCATGGTCATCGCCCCGCGCTGATCCGGCCTGGAGCCAGAAACAGAAAAGCCGGCGACCTCGCGGTCGCCGGCTTTTTCTTTGCGCTTGAACGGGTCGCCCCCGCCTCCGAGCATCCCCGCCTTCGCGGGGATTGAACGGTGATGCGTGCGCAGAGGTCTGGGCGCCGAGGCCTCACCGCCCCTTGAGCAGCCGGTCCCGCGCCGCGTTGAGCTGCGCCGCCAGCCCCGCCGTGCCGCCCTTGTCGGGATGGGCCAGGCGGATCAGCCGGGCGTAGGCGGCCTGGATCTCTTCGGCGCCGGCCTGGGCGTCGACGCCCAGGATCGAGCGCGCCTCGCTCGCCGACAGCTGGGCCTTGCCCGGCTCGGCCACCTTGCGGATCACCGGACGCTGGCGGGCCGAGGTGGCGCACCACAGGCCCAGCACGCACAGGGCCAGGGTCGCCGGCCACTGGCTGCGTACGCCGGCATAGGCCGCCGCGGCGAAGGCGGCTGCCGAGGCCACGCCCGCGCCGACGCGCCAGCCCTCGCCGGCCAGCAGCGGCTTGCGCTTGCCCCACAGCAGCCAGGCGACGACCACGCCGCCGAGGATCAGATAGAAGAGCATCAGCGGTCCCGCCGCCGCCCCAATGACTTATTGGGCGGCGAGCAGAGTTTCGCCCGAGAACGCCGCCAGGCCAAGCGAGTGCATCAGCGCCCGCAGTTCCTGACGCGCGGCCAGGTGCTGCAGCGACACCGGCACCGGACGCACCTGGGTCGACAGGTCGGCGATGGTCAGGCCGAACGGGAACAGCTCGCGATAGATCACGCGATCGCGCAGGCCGGGGCCCATGCGGAAGCCGACCCGCTTGGCCAGGGCCGTCAGGCGGTCTTCCAGGCGCTTGCGGTTACGGGCCTCGGTGGTGGCCAGGCGGTTGCGCAGCACCACCCAGTCCAGCGGCTGGCGCTGGCCGGCCATGGCGCGGGCCTTGCGGGCCTCCCACACCGTCTGGGAATAGAGGCTGGGCTTCTGCAGCTCCATGGTCACCGGGTCGACGTGGCCCAGCATGTCGAAGTCGACGAAGCTGTCGTTCATCGGGGTGACGATCAGATCGGCCAGCCCATGGGCCATGCGCGTGATCTGGGTGTCGCCGCCAGGGGTGTCGATCAGCACGAAGTCGGCGACCTCGCGCGCGGCCAGGAAGGCCTTCTCGAACGCGGCGACCTGCTCGGCCTCCGACGCCGCGGCCAGGGCGATGTCGTTGTCGCTGAGACGGAAGGTCTGCGGCATCGGCAGCTTGATGTCGTTGCCGGCCAGCCAGGCCACGCGGTTCTCGCAGAACCGCATGCTGGTGCACTGGCGCAGGTCCAGATCCATGATCGCGACCCGGGCGCCGCCGTACAGCAGCGACGTCATCAGGTGCATGGCGATGGTCGACTTGCCGGCGCCGCCCTTTTCGTTGCCGACGACGATCACGCGCGTTTCGGCCATTGGCTTCATCCTTCGTTCCGCCCGACTCGGCGAATCTAACCAAAATCTTAACGCGCATGAAGCGCCCTGCACGCCATCAGCGTCAATCTTGTGGCGCCCGGCGTCCACAGACTCCGCGTCGCAGGTGGACCGACTGTCCCAGATCGGCCATAAGCCGCCCCGTCCGAACGCTTGTTTTTGCGTTGCAGCAGAGTTCCGCCATGACCCGCATCGTCCGCACCGTCGCCGAACTGCGCCAGCAAGTCCGCGCCTGGAAGGCCGCCGGCGAGCAGGTGGGTCTCATCCCGACCATGGGCGCGCTGCACGAAGGCCACCTGTCGCTGATCCGCCTGGCCCAGACCAAGGTGCAGCGCACCGTGGCCAGCGTCTTCGTCAATCCCAAGCAGTTCGCCCCGCACGAGGACTTCGACGCCTATCCGCGCGGCGAGGCCCGCGACGCCGAACTGCTGGAAACCGTCGGCTGCGACCTGCTGTTCGCGCCGGGCGGGGCCGAGATGTATCCGGAAGGCTTCGCGACCAGCATCAACCTGACCGGCGTGTCCGAGCCGCTGGAAGGCGCCGCCCGCCCGCAGTTCTTCGGCGGCGTCGCCACCGTGGTCACCAAGCTGCTGATCCAGGCGGAACCGGACATCGCCGTCTTCGGCGAGAAGGACTACCAGCAGCTCCAGGTTATCCGCCGCGTCACCCGCGACCTTGATTTGCCCGTCGAGATCGTCGGCGCCCCCACGGCCCGCGCCGAGGACGGCCTGGCCCTCTCCTCGCGCAACGCCTACCTGTCGCCCGAGGAACGCGCCGCCGCCGTCGCCCTGCCGAACGCCATGAAGGCCGCCATCGCCGCCGTCCAGGCTGGCGAACGCGTCGAGGCCGCCGAGGCCGCCGGCAAGGCGGCCCTGGCCGCCGCCGGCTTCCGCCAGGTCGACTATTTCGACTTCCGCGACGCCGACGACCTGTCGCGCCTGGGTCCGGACGCCCTTAACGGCGCCAAGGCCCGCCTGCTGGCCGCCGCCTGGCTGGGCAAGACCCGCCTGATCGACAACATGGCCGCCTAGCCGCCACCGGGGAGCTCCAGCCATGCTGCTCCTCGACCTCGTCCTGCGCGGCGGCGGCTCGGCGCTCCTGGCGCTGATCGCCCTCGTCCTGCTGCGCGACCGCAGAGAGTCTGGCCTCGCCCGCCTCGGCGCCGCCTTCGCCTGCGGCGTCATCGTGCACGTCTGGCGGACCGCGCCGGGCTTCTCGGCGCTCGATCCCCGGATCGCCATCCCGGTCATCGCCGTGACGACCGGCAACACCCTGCTGTTCTGGTTGCTGGCGCGGCGGACCTTCGACGACGGGTTCGACCTGCGCCCCTGGCACGGCGCCGCCTGGAGCCTGATCGTGCTGCTGCAGGTCGCCAACCAGCTGGGCGCGGGCTCCCAGGTTCTCGGTCCGCTGCTGACTATCCAGGCCCCGGCCTTCGCCGCCCTAGCGCTGATCCAGACCGTGCGCACCTGGCGCGACGACCTGATGGAGCGCCGACGCCGGCTGCGGGTGTTCGTCGTCCTGGCCTGCGCGGCCTACATCCTGGCCAGCGCCGTCCCCGACCTCGGCGGCGCGCGGCCCGACGCTCCCGGCCTTGGCAACCTCATGGGCGCGATCGCCTTGCTGGCCGCCAGCCTGGTCGTGGCGGCGGGCCTGCTGCGCCTCGCGCCCGAGAGCGAGCCCTCCAGGCCGCCCACCGCCCCGCACCTGTCCGACGCCGCCGAGGACGCCCTTCTGGGCCGGCTGCGCCGGGTGATGGACGAGGAGCGCCCGCATCGCGATGAGCGCCTCAACGTGGCCAAGCTGGCCGCGCGGCTGTCCGTGCCCGACTACCGCCTGCGCCGGCTGATCAACCAGCGGCTGGGCCACGCCAACTTCCAGGTCTTCGTCAACGGCTACCGGCTGGCCGAGGCCAAGGCCGCCCTGGCCGATCCCGGCCAGGCGCAGGTTCCGATCCTGACCATCGCCCTGGACGCCGGCTTCGGCTCGCTGACCCCGTTCAACCGCGCCTTCAAGGCGCAGACCGGCGTGACGCCCGGCGCCTATCGCAAGGCGGCGGCCGATCGGATTTCGAAATCCGACGAGCCATAGCCGCCGACCAATCCCTTCATCGCCGCCTCTTCCACCGGAGCCGACGATGACCACCGCCCCGGTCGACAAGCCGACCCTCTGCGCCGCCGCCGTGCTGGCCATGTGCGCGACCACCTTCAGCCACGAGGCCCTCGGCCACGCCGGCGCCTGCCTGGCCTCCGGCGCGGCGGTCGAGCATCTGAGCTCGGCGATCTTCCGATGCGCCCAGCCCTCGCCGCTGGTCGACGCGGCGGGACCGCTCGCCAACCTCGTCGTCGGGGCCCTGGCCTGGGCGGTGGCGAGCCGCGTCCGCACGCCCGCTCCGCGGCTGTTGCTGGTCCTGGTCGGCGCGTTCAGCTGGTTCTGGGAGGGCGGCTACGTGGTCAAGGCCATGCTTCTGCGGGACGGCGACCTCTATTTCGGCCTCGCTGGCGCCTTGGGGGCGGTTCCGGTCGCGGTGCGCGTTCTGGCGGCGACGATGGGGATCGGCCTCTATATCGCGACGCTGCGCCTGGCCCGTTCGATGCTCGGCGACGGAACGGCCAGGACGGCCTGGCTGGCGGCCACGCTCGCGGCCCTGCTGGCCGCCCTGGCGAGCACGCGCGACCTGGGTCTTGGCCTGCGCGACGCGGGCCTGGAGATCGGCCTGGCCTCGGCCCCGTTGATCTGGATCCGTGGAAACGCCGCGTCCCGGGGTCTCGCCCGAGACCGCGCGCTGATCGTCGCCGCGATCGTCGTCTTCGCGGCGTTCGTGCTGACCTTGGGCCGTGGGCTGCCCTGGCCCGGCTAGACCTTCACCGCCAGGGCGACCCCGACGGCGATCACCATCGCCAGGAACAGCAGACCCATGCCAAGCGCCACGTAAGCCAGCCGCATCTTCGCTCTCCTCGCAAGACCGAGGATCGAGCGTCGCACCCTTGGGTTGACGAGACGCTAAGCGCTCACCAGGCGCCGAGTTCGCGCAGCTGCCGCGCCAGTTCCGGCGGCATGTCGGCGGCCTCGCCCTCGGTCAGGTCCGGCGGGGCGTCTTCCGGCTTGAGATAGCGCCAGCCCTGGAAGGCCCGGCGCGGCTGGGGCGCGACGCGGACGATGTTAGGATCCACGGTCACTTCGCAACGCGCCGCCTGCCCCTCGCCCACAGTGTCGATGGCCAGGATGGTCTGGCGGCACAGCACCTGGCCCTTGAACACGCGGTAGAGCGAGCCGCCGTCGAGAATCTCGTCGATGCGCTTGGGCGTCATCCGGGTGTGCATCACCCACGGATGGCCTTCCTCGTGCCAGGCGAGAAGGTCGTCGATGGTGTCGCAGCCGACGACCAGCTTGATCATGTGCAGAGCCATGAGGCCGATGTAGCGCGTCGCGGTCGCGGCGCAAGCTCCGGCTTGGCTCCCTCTCCCCTTGCGGGAGAGGGTGGCCTCCCGAAGGGAGGTCGGGTGAGGGGTCTCTCAGACTGATCCGCCGCAGCAGCGGCTGAGCCGGGCGAGGCGGTTCTCTTTTGAGAGACCCCTCATCCGTCGGCTTTCGCCGACACCTTCTCCCGCAAGGGGAGAAGGATCAGGAAACCGCCTCCAGCCGCGCCAGCACCACGCCCTCGGCGACCTGCCCCCCGGCCACGGCCGACAGCTCGCCCACCACGCCGTCGAACGGCGCGGCCAGGGCGTGTTCCATCTTCATGGCCTCGAGCACCATCAGGGTCTGACCCTTGGTCACCGCCTGGCCGGCCGCGACCGCCACCGACACTACCTTGCCCGGCATCGGCGAGAGGATCGCCCCGTCCGACGCCGCGCCATGGGCGCCGCCGCCGACCTTGGGCGCAAAGTCGAACTCGCGCACGTCGCCGCCCTCGAACACATAGAGCGGATCGCGGCCGTAGACGCCGGGCAGCACGTCGACGTCGTCCAGCGCCCGACCGTCCTCGACGGTGATGTCCCAAGACCAGTCGTCGCCCGCGCCAGCCACCAGGCCGACCCGCAGCGGAACCTTGGCCCCGTCCACGGTCAGCGGCAGGGCCATGGCCGCGCGCGGGGCGTTCATGCGGAAGCCAAGCAGGCGCGAGGGCGCGCTGGCCCACGGATCGGCCTTGGGCTGGTCGGCGGCCATGAAGCCCTCCAGCCGCTGGCCGATCGCGGCCAGGGTCGGGGCGTCGCTGAACGTCCGCTCGGTCAGTTCCTCCAGCCGCGCGGCGATGAAGCCGGTGTCGATCGCGCCCTCGACGAAGTCGGGATGGCTGGCGCAGGCGACCAGGAAGGCGGCGTTGGTCTTCACGGGATAGACCTCGACCAGCTTGCAGGCCTCGGCCAGGCGATGGGCCGCGTCCTCGCGATCGACGCCGTGGGCGATCAGCTTGGCGATCATCGGATCGTAGAAGGCCGTGACCTCGCCGCCCTCCTCCACCGCGCTGTCGACCCGCACGTCGCCCTCCGGCAGGCGGAAGTGCTTCAGCGGACCGGTCGAGGGCAGGAAGCCGGTGGCGGGGTTCTCGGCGTAGAGGCGGGCCTCCATGGCCCAGCCCTGCAATTCGATCTCGTCCTGGGCCAGAGGCAGCGGCTCGCCGGAAGCGACCAGAAGCTGCCATTCGACCAGGTCCTGACCGGTGACCATCTCGGTGACCGGATGCTCGACCTGCAGGCGGGTGTTCATCTCCATGAACCAGATGCGATCGGCGCGCAGGCCCTCGCTGGCGTCGGCGATGAACTCCACCGTGCCGGCGCCGACATAGCCGACGGCCTTGGCCGCCAGCACCGCCGCGCCGCACACGGCCTCGCGGGTCTCCTCGTCCATGCCGGGGGCCGGAGCCTCCTCGATGACCTTCTGGTGGCGGCGCTGCAGCGAGCAGTCGCGCTCGAACAGGTGCACCACCTCGCCGAACTGGTCGCCGAACACCTGCACCTCGATGTGGCGCGGCCGGGTGACGTACTTCTCCAGCAGCACGCGGTCGTCGCCGAAGCTGGCGGCGGCCTCGCGGCGGCACGAACCCAGGGCCTCGGCGAAGTCCTCGGCGCGATCGACCTTGCGCATGCCCTTGCCGCCGCCGCCGGCCACGGCCTTGATCAGCACGGGAAAGCCGATGGCGGCCGCTTCCTTCGAAAGGCGCGCCTCGCTCTGGTCGTCGCCCAGATAGCCGGGCGTGGTCGGCACGCCAGCTTGGATCATGAGCTTCTTGGCGGCGTCCTTCAGGCCCATGGCGCGGATGGCCGACGGCGGCGGGCCGATCCAGACCAGGCCCGCGTCGATCACCGCCTGGGCGAAGTCGGCGTTCTCCGACAGGAAGCCATAGCCCGGATGGATCGCCTCGGCGCCGGTCTGGCGGGCGGCGGCCAGGATCTTCTCGGGGACGAGATAGCTTTCGCGAGCGGGCGAGCCGCCGATCAGGATGGCCATGTCGGCCTCCATCACGAACGGGGCGTGGGTGTCGGCCTCCGAGTGGACGGCGATGGTGCGCACGCCCATCTCGCGCGCGGTGCGGATGATCCGGCGCGCGATCTCGCCGCGATTGGCGATCAGGACCGACTCGATCAACGCATTCCTCCTCGGGACGAGGCTCTTTTCGGAGAGCCTCCATCGCATGTTTCGTTGTTGGCCGACGTTTATGCCCGAAAAGTCCGTCACACCAGCATGACCTTTGCCGAAGGCCGTACGTTCCACGCCAGCTTGCCCCCTGCCCTCGCCGTTGCAAAGCGCCGCGGGAACCCGGATCGTCCGATCGGTGAAGTCGCGTAGGAGCCTCGATGCCCGTCGATCATTCGCGCCGGGCCCTGGCCCTCGGCGCCGCCGCCCTGGCCATCGCGCCGGCGGCCAAGGCGCGGACCGCCCCCGCGCCGATGCTGCGTCTGCCGAACATGCCGCTGCACGACCCGTTCATGGTCGCCGACGAGCAGGCCGGGCTCTACCGGCTCTACACTTCGAACATCCCTCGCTTCAGCGGAACGCCGGGCCTGGGCACGATGATGTATGTCAGCCGCGACCTGCTGGACTGGGAGAAGCCGAAGACGGTGTTCACGGCTCCGACCGACGCCTGGTTCAAGGGCGGCGCCTGGGCGCCGGAGGTCCATTTCTGTAAGGGCCGCTGGTGGCTCTTCACCACCTTCCACGACGAGGCCGCCGCCCTGCCGCCGGTCGGCAAGCGCAGACCCTATCGGCGCGGCACGATCCTGGCGGTCGCCGACCGTCCCGAAGGTCCGTTCACCGCCGTGCGCGGCGGCGAGCCGGTCGCGCCCAAGGCGCTCATGACCCTGGACGGCACGCTCCACGTCACCCCCGACGGGCGTCCCTGGTACGTCTATTCGCGCGAGTGGCTGCAGGTCGGCGACGGGGCCATCGAGGCCCTGCCCCTGAGCGACGACCTCGCCGCCGCCGGCCCGCCGATCACCCTGTTCACCGCCAGCCAGGCGCCATGGGCCGACGGCAAGCGACAGCCCGAAGGCGATCTGGCCTATGTCACCGACGGCCCGCAGCTCTTCACGACCAAGACCGGCCAGTTGCTGATGCTGTGGTCCAGCTATGACCGGAACGGCTACGTCCAGTCCCAGGCCCGATCGACGACGGGCAGGATCGAAGGCCCGTGGGAGCAACTGCCGCCGCTCGTCCGCCACGACAGCGGCCACGGCATGCCGTTCCGCCGCTTCGATGGGCAGCTGATGATGATCGTCCACCGGCCGTTCAAGAACGCCCGCGGCAAGCTCTACGAGATGCGCGACGCGGGCGATCGGCTTGAGATCATCCGCCAACGGATCGATCTGGACGGGGATGCGGCGGAGGTGATCGGATAGCGGCGGACGACCGGTCGCCGCGGTCGCCGCTGGCCGGCGAGGGGCGAGACTGATAGAGCGCCCCATGAAACAAGCGCTCCTGATCATCGACGTTCAGCCCTGCTTCGAGCCGCCCACCTGGCAGGTGGAGCAGATTTCGCGACTGGCGCCGACCCTGTATTCGGTCGCGACCGTGGAGCGGCATGACGAGGCGGTGACGCCCTTCTGGGGGCAACTTGGGTGGAAGCCCGCCCCCGCCGACGACCCGCTCGTTCCCACCGACAAGGTGTTCGTGAAGCATGGCTATCTCCCGCCGCCCGCGCTGATCGACCACCTGAAGTCGATGGCGGTTGACCAGGTGCTGGTGTGCGGGATCCAGGCGGACACCTGCTGCCTGGCCGCCGGTTTCATGCTGTTCGACGCAGGCCTTCGCCCGACCCTGCTCAAGTGGCTGACGGTCGGCTCGTCGCTCGATCGCTCGGCCGGCTTGGGCGCGAACCTGTGGAAGCACCACTTCGGGAGCACGAGCGTCCTTTATGACGCCAGCGAACTTCGGAACGACTGACGCTCATGCCGCCCGGGCGTACGCCACCCGGAACCCCACGTGCGACGTCCCCAGCCCCTCCTCCTGCGCCTGCCAGGCGGCGGGGCGGAAGTTGGCGCAGTAGTTGAAGGCGCAGAGGAACGAGCCGCCCTTGATCAGGCGTTCGGGTCCGCCGCTCGCGGCGGCGCTCGACGTCCACTCCCAGGCGTTGCCGATCATGTCCACGAGGCCGAAGGCGTTAGCGGAAAAGCAGCCGACGGGCGCCAGGCCCGTGAAGTGGTCTTCGTTGCTCTGGGCCAGCGGGAACTCGCCCTGCCAGGTGTTGGCGGTCGGCTTGCCGTCGTCGTCATAGGCCCAGGCCTGGGGCGAACGCGGGCCGGACTGGGCGCCGCGCGCCGCACGTTCCCATTCGGCTTCGGTCGGCAGGCGACCGCCGGCCCAGCGGGCGTAGGCCTGGGCGTCGTCATAGGTCACGTGCACCACCGGCTCGTCGGCATGGGCCAGGTCGTCGGCCCCGCCGCCGTGCGGATGACGCCAGTTGGCCCGGCGCACCAGCTTCCACCACTGGGCCGCGTCGTCGCCGGACAGATGCTCGGGCTGGACGAACACCGCCGAGGCCCCCTCCCGCTCGGCCTGGGTGACATGGCCCGTGGCGTCGACGAAGGCGGCGAACTGGCGGTTGGTCACCTCGTGGCGGTCGATCCAGAAACCCTCGACGGCCACGGCCTTGCCCGGCTTGCCCGGACCATCCTCGCCCAGCGCCACGGCGCCGGCGGGAACGAAGGCGCGGCCTTCCCTGTCCTCGCCCTTGCGGGCATGGCAGGCACCGGGGGCGGCGGCGCGTATGGCCGCCACCTCGACGCCCGCCGGATCGGCGACCGTGAAGCCGCTCGTCGCCAGGCCGGCGACGAGGGCTCCAGCGGCGACCGCCCAGGAAAGGCCGCGCCGGCTCATTTGCCGCTGGTCTTGGCGGGCGCGGCGGCGCCTCCAGCGGCCGGCGGGGCCGGCGGCAGCACCACGCCGTTGTCGGCGGCGTAGCGGTTCCAGGCCTCGACCAGTTCCTTCAGCTTCTCGGGCTGGCTGGCGGCCAGGTCGACGGCTTCGGCCGGGTCGCTCTTCAGGTTGAAGAGCTGCCAGTTGGCCGGCAGCACCGCTTCGCGCGAATAGGCCGCCCCGCCCGGGGCCGTGGGCAGATAGACCGCCTTCCAGTCGCCGCGACGCACCGCCCGGCGGAAGAACAGCTCCCAGGCCACGGTGTCCTGCGGGCCGCGCACCGAGGCGTCGGGGCTGGCCAGGGCCTGGACCCACGAATGACCGATGGCCGGGGCGACGGCACGGCCGCGATAGGTCTCCGGACGCTTCACGCCCGCCAGTTCCAGCACCGTGGCCTCGACGTCGGTGACGTGGGCCAGGGAGTCGACGATGCGGCCAGCGCCCTTGACGCCGGGGCCCTCGACGATGGCCGGCGTGTGGATGCCGCCCTCGGTCGAATAGCCCTTCACCAGCCGCGTCGGCGACGTCGCCGCCTGGGCCCAGCCGGGGCCGTAGCCGACGTGCGAGCTGGCGCGGCCCAGGTTGTCGAAGCTGTTGTCGACCTTCAGCGCCGCCAGCTTGGCCGGATCGAAGACCGCCCGCACGGTGTCGATACGGCTGCCCTCGGCGCCGTTGTCCGACAGGAAGACGATGATGGTGTTGTCGTACTGGCCCGTCTCCTTCAGGGCCGCGACCACCTTGCCGACGTTCTGGTCGAGGCGATCGACCATGGCCGCGTAGATCTCCATCTTCCGCGCCTCGACCTTCTGCTGCTCGGGAGTGAGCGAGCTCCAGGCCGGCACGTCGACGAACGGATGCGGCTTGGCGTCCTTGGCCACCAGGCCTAGCGCCTTCAGCTTGGCCAGCCGCTGCTCGCGCAGGGCCTCGTAGCCCGCGTCGTAGCGGCCCTTGTACTTGGCGATGGTCTCGGGCGGGGCCTGCAGCGGCCAGTGCGGCTCGGTGAAGGTCAGGTAGCCGAAGAACGGCCGGCCGTCCTTGGCGCCGTCGCGGACATACTGGGCCATCCGGTCGCCGTAGAAGTCGGCCGAGAACACGCCCTTGGGATAAGTCACGACCTTGCCGTCCTCGCGGAAGGTCGAGGCCGCGCCGGCGGCCGCATAGGCCTCGTTCTGGTCCTCGCCATAGTGGTTCTGCAGGCCTTGCAGCAGGGCGTAGGAGCGCTCGAAGCCGCGCGCGGTCGGCGACTGGTCGTCGGTCAAACCGAGGTGCCACTTGCCGGCCATCACCGTGCGGTAGCCGGCGTCGCGCAGCAGTTCGGCCACGGTCACCGAGCGGTCGTTGAGATAGCCCTCGTAGCCGGGCTGGCCCTTCTGGCCGGGGGTCAGGATCTCGGCCATCGAGCCCAGGCCGACCTGGTGATTGTCCGAGCCGGTCAGCAGCATCGAGCGGGTCGGCGAGCAGGTGGCGGCGGTGTGGAAGCCCGACAGGCGCACGCCGGCCTTGGCCAGGGCGTCGAGGTTCGGCGTCTCGATCTCGCCGCCGAACGCGCCCAGATCAGAATAGCCCAAGTCGTCGGCCACGATGATCAAGAAGTTCGGTCGCTTCTCCACGCTGCGCGTCGCGGCCGGAGCCGTCGGTTCGGCGGCGTTGGCGAGGCCGCCCGCAAGACCTCCAGCCAGGCAGGTCGCGGCGATCATGGCGCCGGCCAGGAGCCGTCCGCGCAGGGTGTTTCGATAGGTCTTCATGACGCTTTCCCTCAGCTTTCCCTTTCCCCTAAGGCCTCCCTGCTCGGAGGCGCTTACGACAATTTCGAAACGCACCGTTGAGAATTTCTGCAATGCCGATCGGAGTAGTTGGGATTTAAAGCTCCCTCCGCACCGCAACGACGACGCATCGGCGAAGGGCCCGCCGAGGCGTCAAGGACCGTCGTTCTTATGCGGTTGTTCTTGCTGTTTATGGGGGCTCCACAACATGTCGGGCGCGCAACATTCTTATCGCCAGGCGAATACTCGCCTCGACCACAACCACGGCGTGACACTGCGTCGCCTGGCCCTGGCCGCCGCGTCCTGCGCGGCCCTGATGGCCGGCGCGCCCGCCTTCGCCGCGGAGACGCCCGCCGAGCCCACCGCGACGCCTGACGACGCCGTCGGCCTGGAGTCGGTGGTCGTCACCGCCCGCCGCCGCGAGGAAGACGCCCAGACCGTGCCGGTCGCGGTTTCCGCCTTCGGCGGCGCGCAACTGGAAAAAGCCCGCGCCTACAATGTCCGCGACCTGCAGCAGCTCTCGCCGAGCCTCAGCGTCAGCGTCACCAACCCGCGCAACACCAGCATCAACATCCGGGGCCTGGGCAACAACGTCTCGGTCTACAACGACGGCCTGCAGTCGGCGGTCGGCGTCTATCTGGACCAGGTCTATCTGGGCCGTCCGGGCCAGGCGGTGTTCGATCTGGCCGACCTCGACTCCGTGCAGGTGCTGCGCGGCCCGCAGGGCACGCTGTTCGGCAAGAACACCTCGGCCGGCGCCCTGGTGATCTCGACCAAGGAGCCGAAGTTCACGCCCGAGTTCGCGGCCGACGTCACCGGCGGCAACTACAACTACTTCCAGGCCCACCTGGCGCTCGCCGGTCCGATCGTCGAAGACAAGCTGGCCTTCCGCGTCGCCCTCGCCAACACCCAGCGCGACGGCTACATGACCAACGTCTATGACGGCTCCAAGACCCAGGACTATCACGACTTCGGCGGCCGCGTTCAGTTCCTGCTGACCCCGAACGAGAAGCTGGAGATCAAGCTGTCGGGCGACTACGGCCAGCAATATTCCAACACCGCCGCCAGCGTGCTGACCGGCCTGCTGACCACCTACGCCGACGACGGCACGGCCTATCCGAACGGCTATCTGGCCCGCGCGGCCCGCATCGGCTTCACGCCGCCGGCCATCGATCCGGAAGCCCGCCAGGTCTCGGTCAACACCAAGAACAGCTATTTCGAGACCCACGGCGGCGTCTCGGCGATCGCCGACTACAGCCTCGACAACGCCACCATCACCTCGGTCACCGCCTGGCGCGGCTGGCACTGGCGTCCGCACAACGACGCCGACGGCACCACCCTGTCGGCGATCATCGACGCCCACCAGGACAACGACCAGCAGCAGTTCAGCCAGGAACTGCGCATCCGCTCGGAAGGCGACCGCAAGCTCGACTACGTGGCCGGCCTTTATTACTTCTGGCAGGACCTCGAGGCCGAGGCCGTCAACTACTACGGCCCCTACGCGGCCGACTGGCTGCTGGCCCCGGCGGCGGCCTCGGCCACCGTGCGCGCCGCGGCGCTGAACAACTACTCGATCATCAGCCACTCCAGCCCCGAGACCACCAGCGCGGCGGCCTTCGCTCAGGGCACCTGGCACGTCACCGACCGGTTCGATATCACCGGCGGCCTGCGCTACACCTACGAGAAGATGACCGGCTGGTTCGACCAGACCGCTTCGGGCGCCAGCCTCTCGGGCCTGACCACGGCCGAACAGGCCACGGCGCTGGCCCTGCGCGCCCGCTTCGGCGCGGCCAACAGCTTCTCGTCCAAGACCTCGGGCGACAGCCTGACCGGCAACGTCACCCTGGCCTACACCTTCGACAACGGTCCGCTGGTCTATGCGACCTATGCCAGAGGGTACAAGGCTGGCGGCCTGAACCTGTCGAACATCAACACCTCCGGCGCCAACGCCGTCGATCCGGTCATCGATCCTGAGACCATCGACAGCTACGAGGCCGGCCTGAAGAGCACCTGGTTCGACCGCCACCTGACCGCCAACCTCGCCCTGTTCTGGACCGAGGACGAGGGCTACCAGACCACCGCCGTCAACCTGATCAACAACATCAGCTATCTGACCAACGCTGGCAGCGTCCGCAGCCGCGGCGTGGAAGTCGATGTGCGGGCCGCGCCGATCGAGGGCCTGACCCTCTACGGCTCGACCACCTACAACGACGCCAGCTACACCAGCTACGAGCAGGCCGCCTGCCCGATCGAGGTCCACCTGACGACCTATTGCGACCTCACCGGCCGCCGCCTGCCGGGCGTGTCGCTGTGGGCCGTGTCGACCGGCGGCGAATACCGCCGTCCGGCCGGGACCTGGCGTGGGAACGGGCTGGAGGCCTATGCCGGCTACGACGCCAACTACCGCTCGGCCTACTACACCACCGCCGCGGACTCCGAATATTCCAAGATCCCGGGCTACACCCTTCTGAACCTGCGCGCCGGCATCGGCTCGGAAGACGGCCGCTGGGACCTGCAGGTCTGGGGCCGCAACGTCTTCGACAAGCTCTACTACCTGTCGCTGGCGGCGGCGAACACCGGGGCCGTCACCGGCACGCTGGGCGACCCGCGCACCTTCGGCGTCACCCTGCGGGTGCGTCGCTAGAACCAAAAACGGCGGGGGCCCTGGCCCCCGCCGTTTCCATTTCAGGGCTCGCCGGCCTCGTCGCTCTCACCGCCCGGCGGGGCGCTCCAGACGTAGTCCTGGCCCAGCACGCGCTTGCTGAACCAGTCCATCTGCACGTTCACCTGGAACAGCCGGTGGCGCAGTTCGCGGAAGTTATGCGGCTCGCGCGGGGCCAGGTAGAGCTCGCTCTCCACGCCCAGGGCCCGCAGCGCCCGGTTCAGCATCACCGACTGGGTCCACGGCACCCGCTCGTCCTCGGCGCCGGCCAGGATCAGGGTCGGGGTCTTGACCTTGTCCAGCTGACTGAGCGGCGAATTGTCCGTGTACAGATCCCGTCGCGCGGTGGAGCCGTAAGGCGGCGTCACGAACCACTCGGTGCGCTGCCAGCGGTTGTCCGACGTCAGGTACATCGACGGCCAGTCCACCGCCCCCGCGCCCGAGGCCGCGGCCTTGAAGCGGTCGGTGACGGTGATCAGGCGGTTGGTCATGTGGCCGCCCGCGCTCCAGCCCATCACGCCCAGGCGATCCGGATCGGCCAGGCCTTTGGCCACCAGGTTGTCGACGCCCGACAGCACGTCCTTGTCGGCGTGGCGGAAATAGCCGGCGTTCATCCCCTGCAGGAATTCGTCGCCATAGCCGGTGCCGCCCCGGTAGTTGACGCTCAGGGTCATCACGCCCTTGGCCGCCAGCAGCGGGTTGAACCGGCCATAGGCGAAGATGTTGAACACGTCCGAAGAGCGCGGCCCGCCGTGGCTCTGCACGATCAGCGGGTAGCGGCGGCCCGGCTGGTAGTCGAGCGGATAGGTGACGAGGCCCTCCAGCGCCTGGCCGTCGGGCGCGGTCCACTGGACCGCCTCCTGCTTCGGCAGGCGGAAGCGCTGCGCGATGTCGTCGTTCAGGTGGGTCACCTGCACCGGCGCCGGCTTGGCCGGGTCGATGCGGAACACCTCGCCCGGCGAGGTCGCCGAGGCCTTGAAATAGACTACCGTCTTGCCGTCGCGGGTCTGGGTGACGTCGCCGGCGGCGTGGTCGCCGCGGGCCAGCGGGCGCACGGTCTCGCTTTTGACGTCGACGGCGAACAGCTCGCGCCGCACGCCGGTGGTGGCGGTGATGTAGATCTCGCGGCCGTCGGCCGACCAGGCCGCGTCCTCGATCTCGTAGGGCAGGCCGTGGGCCAGCTCGCGCGGCGCGCCGCCGGCCAGCGGCGCGACGAACAGGTTCGGATTGACCGTGCCGTAGCGGCCGTTCTCGGCCGTGGCCAGGAACAGAACCGAGCGGCCGTCGGGCGACAGGCGCGGCGTGCTTTCCTGGAAGTCGTTGTCGGTCAGGCGACGGTCGGGCCCCTGCCCTGTCTTCACCCACAACTCGGATTTCGGATTGTCGTCCAGCAGGTGCGAGGGCGCGCGGCGGTAGAGGATGGTCTTGCCGTCGGCCGACAGGTCGTAGGCCTCGACCTCGAAGTCGCCCTCGACCACCGGCTCGGCCTTGCCGTCGGCGAGGGTGATCCGCCACAGCCGACCGCGCGCCTGCGGCGTCTCGAAGGCGACCATGTCATCCTTCTCGCGCTTGCGCTTGGCCACCGGCTTGGGATCCGGCGCGTCGGCCAGGAAGTAGATCGCCGAGCCGTCCGGCGACCAGCGCAGGTCCGACGGGCTGGTGCGTAGCTTGCCGATACGGCGCGGCTCGCCGCCATCGATCGGCGACAGATAGATCTGCCGGCCGCTGTCGCCGTCGCGCTTGGCGGTGAAGGCGAAGCGCTTGCCGTCCGGCGCCCAGGTCGCGCCCGAGGCCGGTCCCTCGACCATCCGCCGGGGATCCGAACCGTCCAGGCCCACGCGCCACAGGTCGTCCTGCACGGCGTTGGCCTTCCAGTCGACGCGGCCGACCGAATAGAGCACGAACCGCCCGTCGGGCGAGACCTTGGGATCGGAGAGCTTCTCGAGGCCCACGAGGTCGGTGGCGGTCATGACGCGCGGGGCGGCCCAGCCGTGCGAGGCCACGGACGCGAGCAGGCTTCCGGCGGCCAGGGCCGCCAGGCGGAAACGAAACATCGAAAAGCTCCGGAAATGAAATCGCCGGCGCCCCGAAGGGCGCCGGCGAGGAAGACGTCGCGCTTAGAACGCGACCTGCAGGCCCAGGGTGTAGGCCCGGCCGGTCACGCCGTAGACGGCGTTGTAGTTGTAGTCGTTGCCGTACACCGTGCCGCTGGGCAGGAACGGGCCCTGGTTGTCGAACACGTTCTTGATCGTGCCGAACACGCGCAGGTCCTTGTTCTTCGGATCCGGGAAGAACTTCACCGACACGTCATGGCGCCAGAAAGCGTCGACGTGCAGGTACAGCGGGTCGGTCACGCCGGCTGCCGCGAAGGCGGCCGCCAGGTCGTTGTCGTCCACGGCCTTGCCGATGTAGTTGGTCGTCCACTGCAGGTTCCAGTGGCGGCCGCGCCAGGCCAGGCTGGCCATGCCCTCGTTCTTCGAGGTGCCGACTTCGCCCAGGTCGTTGTCGACGATCGTGCCGTCGATGCCCTGGTAGCGGCTCTCCAGCTTCAGGCGCCGGCTGTAGTTGGCGCGGAAGGTGAAGTCGCCCGGCACGCTCCAGCGCTCCAGGTCGAAGCGGTAGCGCAGGGCCACGTCGACGCCGCTGGCGCGCAGGTCGTCCAGGTTTTCCGTGAGGTTCAGGATCTTGGTGATCTGGCCCTCGGCGTCACGGCTGATGACGTTGCAGAAGCGGTTATCCGTGCCGCTCGTCGACTGATAGCACTCGGCCAGCAGTTGGCTGTTCGACAGCGACGAGATCGCGTCGGCCACCTTGATGTCGTAGTAGTCGACGCTCAGGTTGAAGCCGCGCAGGAACGTCGGCTGGAGCACGAAGCCGATCGTCAGGGTGTCGGCGGTCTCTTCCTTCAGGTCGACGTTGCCGCCGTTGGGCGAGTTGACGCTGGTGACTTCCGAGTTGAACACGCCCTCGGCCGCGATGGCCGCGGCGATGCCGGGGTTGGCCCGGCAGTTCTGGGCCACGGTGCCGGTCGAGGAGGCGGTCACGCCGGTGCAGGGGTCGGCGACCGAGTCATAGTCGTCGCGGGGCGGCGAATAGAGCTCGGTGGTGTCGGGCGCGCGCTGGGCCCGGCTCCAGGCGGTGCGGAAGCGCAGGCCCGAGACCGGCGCCCATTGCAGGCCGCCGCGATAGCTGACCGTCGTGCCGACGTTCTCCAGATTGTAGTGGGCGACGCGCACGGCGCCGTCGACTTCCAGACGCTTGATCAGCGGCAGATCCTTCACCAGCGGCACCGAGGCTTCCATGAAGGCTTCCTTGGCCTTCACCACCCCGGTGTACTCGGGGATGTAGGCGAAGTTGGTCAGGCCGTTCTGGGTCAGCTCGTCGGTGGTGGTGCGGGTCTTGTCGCGACGCAGCTCGAAGCCGAACGCGGTCTCGACCGGACCGGCCGGCAGCTGGAACAGCTCGCCGGTCATGTAACCTTCGACCGTGTCCTGGCGGTTCTGCGGGCGATACCAGATGTCGGCGCGGATGTAGTCGGCCGCCGCGGCGCTGATCGAGCCGATGCCGAACAGGTTCAGCGGCACGCAGCCGTTGGCGCGGGCCGTGGCGTCCTTGCACTGGATCTGGCCGGTCGTGGTGTTGAGCTCGGCGTTCAGCGCGTTCTTCACATTGGCCATGTTCAGGCCGTTCTTGCGCAGCTGATAGCCGTCGAACTCGCCGTAGCCGTAGGTCACGGCCCAGTCCCAGTCGCCGAACGCCTTGCCCTCGGCGCCGGCCCAGCCGCGCAGGGTGGTGCGACGGTTGTAGATCTCAAGCTCGCCGACCTCGGTCATGCGGCGGCGGAAGCTGATCGACGAGGTCGAGGACGAATAGATCGCCGACGGCACGTACGGGTTGGCCCGGGCGATGTTGCCGATCGTGTACTCGTCGTTGACGCCGTAGGTGGTCGAGCTGCTCAGGGCGTAGGGCTCGCGCACCGAGTTGGTGGTCACGCGCGAGGCCTGGAACTGGCCCCAGATCTTGATGTCGGACGTGACGTCGTAGGTGATCTTGGCCGCTGCCGACGAGCGCTTGGCCGGGGTGATCAGGGTGCCGTTCTTGCGGGTCTCGTAGCCGTTCACCGCGGTGACGAAGTTCTTCTGCAGGCCGCCTTCATCATAATAGAAGCTGCTGCTGCGGAAGCGGCCGCCCGGGGTGTAGGTCGACAGGTCCGGACCCGAAACGGTGTTGGTGTCGGCGTCGTAGGCCACCGACTGGGTCGCCCAGCTGCGGTCGGTCGCGTTCAGGGCGTCCTGCTTCTCGTAGGTGCCGCCGACCATGACGAACAGCTTGTCGTCGAAGAAGCGCTTGCCGGCGACCGCCGAGTATTCGAGGGAGCTGCCGCCGCCGTCGTCGGTGACGCCGGCCACGGCGCGGGCCTTCACGCCGTCCATCTTGCTGGTGGTGATGATGTTGACGACGCCCGAGATGGCGTCCGAGCCATAGACGGCCGAGGCGCCGCCGGTGCTGATCTCGACGCGGTCGACAAAGAACTCCGGAATGGAGCTCAGGCTGACGGCGTTCTTGTTGCCGGCGTTGGACACCGTGCGGTGGCCGTCGATCAGGGTCAGGGTGCGGTTCTGGCCCAGCGAGCGCAGGCTGACGGTCGACAGGCCGTTGTCCTGCACCGCCGACTGGCTGGTCGACAGGTTGACGCCGATGTCGACGCCCGGCAGGTCGGTCAGGGCTTCGGCCAGATCGGTGTAGCCGCTTTCTAGCAGCTCTTCGCGCTCGATGTCGACCACCGGCGAGGGGCTGTCGAAGGTGGTGCGACGCAGGCGCGAGCCGGTCACCACGACCTCTTCAACCTGGACAGCAGGGCCTTGATCTACGGCTTCGAACGAGGCCGGCTGGACGGTGGCGACCGGGGCTGCGCCCGGCTGGCGCACGATCAGCGCGCCCGAACCATCCTCGACCACTTCCAGGCCGGCCGAGCCGGCCATGCGACGGGCCGCCTCGATCGGGGTGTAGCGGCCGACCACGGCGCCGGCGCGACGCCCGGCCACGGCCTTGGGCGAGAACAGGATGTTGGTGCCGGTTTCCTTGCCAAGCTCGCGCAGCGCCTTGTCCAGCGGCTGAGCCTGCACGTCCACGGCCACGGCCTGGCCGAAGGCCGCCCCGGCCGCCAGCAGCACGCCCACGGCCGCCGATCCGGCCAGCATTCGGCGCAGCCGGCCGTCGTTCCCCATCGTCATGAAAATCTAGTCCCCTCTCAGCCCGACATGTTCGGGCTCTAGAGGCCTGACGACGGCGGTCGATTTTTCCTCAGCAACTTTTTTCGGGGCCGCGAAACGACGCGTTCATGCCCCGCCGCGCGGCTCGATCAGCAGTCCGCCAGCGCTGGTCTGGACCTTCAGGTCGAGCAGGGTCGCCACCGAACGGGCGAAGGCCTCGTTGTCGCCGGCCTTGTAGACGCCGCTGATCCGCAGATCCTCGAGGCCCGGCTCCGAGAGCACGATGCGGCGACGGCTGTAGCGGTTCATCTCGGCGATGGCGGCGGCCAGGGTCTGGTCGTCGAACACCGCCTGGCCGAAGCGCCAGGCCGTGGCGGCCTGGACGTCGGCGGTCTCGCGGCGAGGCGCGCCCTCCCCGGCCATCACGATCCGCTGCCCGGCGGCGGCGGTCAGGCGGCTGGAGGGCTGGCCGGCGTCCATCACCAGCACCTGGCCCTCGACCGCCGTCACCGCCACGGCGGAATCGTTCAGCGACACGTCGAAGGCGTCGCCGCCCTCGCCGACGATCTCGCGGCCCTCGGCGGTGACCACGAACGGCTTCACCGGATCGGTCGCGGCGCGGAAGAAGGCGCGCCCGCGCACCAGGGTCGCCTTGCGCTTGCGGCCGCCCAGGTGGACCCGGATGCGGCTGTCGGCGTCGAGCAGGATCGAGGTACCGTCGTCGAGATGCAGGGTGCGGGTCTCGCCGATGCCGGTGGCGTAGACCTCCGGCGCCAGGGCCAGCCAGCCGATCCCGACCGCGCCGACGCCCACGCCGGCCAGCACCGCGCGGCGCGCCATCGACGGCGCGCGGCGGCGGGTGGAGGCGGCGATCTCGGGATCGTGCTTGAGGGCGCCGGCCAGTTCCCAGGTCGCCGTCAGGGCGTCGAAGCTGGAGCGGTGATCCTCGGAACGGCTCAGCCAGAGCTTGAACTCGGCCTCGTCGGCCGGGCCGCGCGCGTCGCTGCGCAGGCGGGCCAGCCAGTCGGCCGCCTCCTTGCGTACAGCGTCGAGATCGCGCGCTGGGCTCACCACTTCTCGGTCCATCCGGTCAGGAACAGGGCCGCCTTGGCCACGTGCTTTTCCACGGCGCTGACGGTGATCCCGAGGCGCTCTGCGATCTCCCGATACTTCAGCCCCTCCAGTCGGTGAAGCAAAAAGACTTCGCGTGTCCGCGGACTGAGACGCGCCAGGCCCAGTTTCAGCCGCGCCAGGCGCTCGCGGGCCCTCAGAACCTCGTCCTGCAGCGGATTGGCGTCGGCCAGGGCGTTCTCGACGAAATCCAGGCCCTCCTCCGGCCGCCGCGCCCTCTGGCGGCGCTCGTCGATGGCCAGGTTCACCGCCGCCCGGGCGACGAAGGCCTCGGGGTTGTGCAGCGCGTTGGCCCGCCGGTATTCCAGCATCCGCAGCATGGCCGACTGGACCACGTCTTCCGCGCCGGCGGGGTCGCGCGTGATGCGCGTGATGCGGCGCACCAGCCCGCGCCAGCCCTCGTCCTTCACACCGATCGCCCCTGCCCGCCCTCGATGGCGCGCTTCTTTGCTGTCGGCGCGCGCCTCGTCAACGGCTAGCTCTGCAAGCCCGGGACCGGCCAGTCAACTGCCCGCCGCGCAGGCGCCCTCCCCGACGAAAAGCCTTTTGGATCAAGGGCGGCGAAGCCTGGGGGAGAGCGCCGCAACGCTCTCCACCTGACCGTGCGCGCCGTTCACTCGCTGCGCAGCGCCTTGCCGGGCGAGGTCGCGGCCGCCGCCCAGCCCAGCCCGCCGACGGTCGCCAGACCGATGGCCAGAGCCGCCGCCGCGCCGGCCAGGAAGATCCCCGGCCCAATGCCCACCGGGTCGTCGAACTGCGACAGCCAGCGCCGCAGCGCCCACCAGGCCAAGGGCCAGGCGATCAGGCAGGCGATCAGGATCGGCCGCAGGAACTGGCCGATCAGCAGCCGCGCCACCTGCGGGCTCGACGCTCCCAGCACCTTGCGCAGGCCCACCTCCCGCGCCCGCCGCGAGGTGTTGAACGCCGCCAGGCCGTAGAGGCCGATGCAGCCGATCCCCGCCCCCGCCGCGGCCCCCAGGCTGAACAGGTTGGAGCGATCGCGCTGGGGCTTGTAGTAGCGATCGAGATTGGCGAGCGCCGTCTTGCCCTCGAACGGCGTGCTCGGCGCGGCCTGCCGCCAGGCCGCCTCCAGCCGCGCCCGCATCGCCGCGTCGTCCACCCCTGAATAGCGCACCATGGTGATCGGCCAGTCCGCCGGCCACCAGGCCGGATAGCCGCTGAACAAGTAGATCTTGGCCGACACCTTCTCCATCGGACTGTAGAAGCGCATGTCCTCGACCACGCCGACGACGCGCACCTTGCGGCCGGCGAAGTCCATCAGCTTGTCCAGCGCCTCCTCCGGCGAGGCGTATTCCATCAGCTTCACGGTCGCGCGGCTGATCACCACGTTGGTCACGGTGTCGGGCGTGGCCTTGGGATCGTACTGCTCGTCGCCGCCGTGCTGCAGGTCCAGCAGCCGCCCGGCGATCAGCTTGCCCCCCAGCGCCTGGAAGTAGTCCGGCCCGATCGACGACAGGTTCAGGGTGGGCGAAAGACCCGGGCGCGCGGCCCGGTCAAGGCGCGTGGCCGACGAATTGCTGTTGAAGCTGTCGTCGGCCGGGGCGTTGCTGCTGGCCGTCACCGCGATCACGCCGGGGATGCGCCTGACCGCCTCCCAATAGGCGTTGCGCTGCTCGGGCGTCACCCCGACCCCCCGCGTGGCCGTGACCAGAAAGAGCCCGTCGCGGCGATAGCCGAAGTCGGCGTCCTGCATGTGCCGGATCTGGCCCAGGAACCCCAGCATCAGCACGAAGGCGGCCACCACCGCGGCGAACTGGCAGACCACCAGCGCCTCGCGCAGCCGCGCGCCGAACCGGCCGCCGCTGGGCGCGCGGCTCGAGGCCAGCACCTGGGCCGGCTTGAACGCCGCCAGCATGAAGGCCGGATAGACCGCCGCCAGCAGGCCCGCCGCCAGCACCACGCCGAACACGCCCGCCACCCAGGCGCCGTCCTGCCGGTAGTCGAGATCCAGCGACAGCCCGCCCGCCGCGTTGATCAGCGGCAGGGCCAGTTCCACCACCGCCAGGCCGATCAGGAACGCCAGGGCGATCGTCACCGCCGCCTCGCCCAGGAACTGGGTCCGCAGCGTCCCGGGTCCCGCCCCCAGCGTCTTGCGCACGGCCACTTCACGCGCCCGCAGGCCCGCCCGTGCGGTCGCCAGGTTCACATAGTTGATCAGGGCCAGCGCCAGGGCCACGATCCCGACCACGCCCAGGGTGTCGACCGCCGCCCGCTGCTTCGGATCCAGCAGGTGGACGTCGCCCGCAGGCACGAACTTCAGGGCCAGCATCTCATGCGGGACGACGTCGCCAAAGGTCTTGCCCACCCGTCGATCGACGAAGGCCGGCAACTGCGCCTCCAGGGCGCGCGCCTGCTCGGGCCGGTCGAACTTGAAGAAGGTGTTGAGCTGGATCGACCCCCAGTGATGCCAGCTCTCTTCCTTGGCCGTCCTGACGGCGGTCAGCGGCCGCAGCATGTCGAGCTTGAGGCTGGAGTTCTTGGGCAGGGTCTTGAGCACCGCGCTGATCGTGTAGCTCGCCCGCCCTTCGGTGTCGGTCATCTCCAGCGTCCGCCCGACGACGTCCACCGTGCCGAAATACTTGCGCGCCAGATCCTCGGAGATCGCCATCCGGCTCGGATCGGCCAGGGCCGTGCGGGCGTCGCCGGCCAGCAGCGGGACCTGGAAGAACTCCAGGAACTCGGGATCGACCAGCTCCATCTGCTCGGCCGTGGCGACCGCGCCCCTGTGCACCGTGGCCTGCTGGGACCAGTCGCGCACGCCCCGCACGTCGGGATAATCGGCTTTCATCTCCTCCAGCAGGCCGCCCATCGCCCCCACCCGCGTGGCGTTCGAGAAGCCGGGGATGTTGTAGGCCACACCGCCCGTGTAGATCTTGCCGCGCTCGGGCGTCCAGCGCTCGTAGCTGGTCTCGAAGCGATAGAGCAGGCTCAGCGTCAGGAACGTCGCCACGCCCAGGCTGAGGCCCAAAAGGTTCAGCGCCGCATAGAGCGGCCGCCGGGTGAACGAGCGCCAGAAGGCGACCAGGATCGAACGCAGCACGCCTCGCCTCCTCAGATCGCCTGGGCGACGGAGGCCACCAGCCGCCCGTCGAGAATGTCGATGCGGCGGCCTGCCTGGTCGGCGTGGCTGGGCGAGTGGGTGACCATGACGATCGTCGCCCCGGCCGCGTTCAGGCCCTTGAGGATCTCCATCACCTGGGCCCCGTTCTCGGTGTCGAGATTGCCGGTCGGCTCGTCGGCCAGGATCAGGCTGGGCTCGCCGACGATGGCGCGCGCGATCGCCGCCCGCTGCTGCTGGCCGCCCGACAGCTGGTGCGGGAAGTGCCGCGCCCGGTGCCCGACGCCCACACGGTCCATGGCCGCCTCGACCAGCGCCCGGCGCGAACCCTGGCGGCCCTTGCGATAGAGCAGACCCAGTTCGATGTTTTCGGCGATGGTCAAATCATCGACCAGGTTGAAACTCTGGAAGATGAAGCCCAGCCGTTGGGCGCGATGCTGGGCCAGGGCCGCCTCGCTGCTGGCCGTCAGGTCCGCGCCGTCGAACAGGTACCGCCCCTCGGTCGGCCGATCGATCGTGCCCAGGATGTTGAGCAAGGTCGACTTGCCGCAGCCGGACGGACCCATGATGGCCACGAACTCGCCCTGGCGGATGGTCAGCGACACGTCGTGCAGGGCCGTGGTCTCGATCTCGTCCGACCGATAGCGGCGCGAGAGGGATTTCAGTTCGATCATGGTCAGTCTCTCGCTCGAAGTCGCAGGGTCTTGGCTTTCTGCAGGTCCTGGGCGCCGGCGGTGACGATCCGCTCGCCGGGCGCCAGACCGCTCACCACCTCGACCTGTTCGGGATTGCGCCGGCCGATGGTCACCGCCCGCCGCTCGGCGCGCTTGCCGTCGGGCGACAGGACGAAGGCCCAGGTTCCGCCGGTCTCGCTCAGCCAGGCGCCGGACGGGGCGATGACCGCGCTGGCTGGCTGGCCCAGCGACAGGCGCAGGTCGATGGCCTCGCCGCGCTTGAGGCCGGCGGGCTGGGCGCCGGCGAAGGCCAGTTCCACCGTCACCCGCCCGGCGGTCACCTGGGGAAACACCTTGGCCACGCGGGCCTGCACCGTGCGGCCGTGGACGGTCGCCTCGGCGCTCTGCCCCACCGCCAGGCGCTGCAGGTAGAATTCGTCGACCTGGGCTCGCAGCTTGTAGGCGTCCTCGACGTCCACCTGGCCCAGGCTCTGGCCCAGGGTCACGGCCTGGCCGGGCTTGAGGTCGAAGGCCGTCAGCCGGCCGCTCATGGGCGCGCGGACGACCAGGGCCGAGCGCCCCGCCCCCACCTCCACGAGGTTGCGCCGCAGGTCTTCGGCCGTGCGCGCGGCCTGGGCTCGTTGGGACACGTAGAACGCCTTGTCCGAGGCCTGGCCGGCCTTCAGCGCCGCCACGCGCTGGCGCTGGTAGGCGGCCTCGTCGGCATAGGGCTTGACCGCCGCCTCGCTAAGCAGGTCACGCGACAGCAGCACCTGGCGCTTCTCCAGCTCCTGCTGGGCCTTGTTCAGCGCGTGCGAAGCGTCGGCCAGGGCCTGCTCGCGGTTCTCCTCGGCCGACTTCAGCGACATCACCCGGCTGGCGTTGTCGCTGATCCGCGCCGAGATGTCGGCCTCGCGGGCGGCGGCGTCGAGGCTGAGCTGGGCGTTGCTGAGCCGCGCCAGCACCTGGCCGGCGCTGACCCGGTCGCCGTCGGCCGCGCCGACGCTCTCGACCCGGCCCGAGGCCTCCGCCGCCACCAGGGTGGTCTCCGCCGGCGCCGCCTCGGCCCGCACCGGGGCGTAGTCGAGATAGGGCGCGCGGGCCACCGCGCCGATGGTCAGCAGGTTGGCGTCGATATTCACCGACCCCGCCCTCGGCGACAGGGTCCAGGCAACGGCGCCGACCACGACCACCGCCACGGCGGCCGCGCCCAGCCGATAAGCGCGTTTGGCGTGCCATGGCCGCTCGACGCGGCGGTCCATGCCGCCGGCGCCGGCGTCGTCATGGGTTAAGGAAAGCAGGACGGTCCTGGTCATGCTGCTAGGCTAACAGCATCGACTCAATAGACATAAATAACTGATTTTGTTTGATTTATACGGAATTTCAGCAGATTCTCCACCTCAACCGCCGCTTGAGAGTGTACGTTTCCGAACATGTCCGACGCCCGGCCCACCGTCCTCTTTCTCGACGACGATCCAGACATCCTGACCTCCGCCAGCCTGGTGCTACAGCGGGGCGGTTTCGCCTTCGTGGGGCTGGAGACTCCGGCCGCCGCGCACGAGCGTCTGGCCCGGGGCGGGATCGACCTCTTGCTGCTCGACCTCAACTTCCGGCGCGGCGACACCTCGGGCGAGGCGGGCCTGGCCTTCCTGGAAGCGGCCCTGGCCGCGACGCCCGAACTGCCCGTCGTGGTGGTCACCGGCCATTCGGGCATGGCCATCGCCATCCAGGCCATGCGCCTGGGCGCCCAGGACTTCGTGGTCAAGCCGTGGAACAACGACCGCTTCCTGGGCTCGATCCAGGCGGCGCTGGAGGCTCCGCGCCGCGTGCCCGCCGGCCTGCCGCCCAAGGACCTGAACCTGGAGCGCTCCGAGCGCGCCCTGGTGCAGGCCGCCCTGTCCCGGCACGGCTTCAACGTCTCCCAGGCGGCCAAGGACCTGGGCATCACCCGGGCGGCGCTCTATCGGCGGATGGAAAAGCATGGGCTTTAGGCCGCTCGCCCTGCTGCTGGCGGTCCAGGCCGCGCTGTTCGCCGTCGGCGCCCTGGCCTGGCTGGCCTTCACCCACGGGCTCTACGCCAACGCCCTGCTCTGCGTGCTGATCGCCGCCGGCCTGGCCACCGCCCTTTCCCAGCGCCTGCTGTCGGGACGCCCGCTAGCCGCCCGCGCCGCGCTGCCGGGCGAAGCCTTCGCCGCCGACCTCAGCCGTCGCCGGCTGCAGCTGCTGCTCGACCAGACCCCCTCGCCGATCCTGCTGCGCGGCCAGGACGACCAGGTCATCGCCGTCAACCGCGCCGCCCGGCGGCTGTTCGACACGCCCTACGCCCTGCCCTCGGCCGCCCGCCGCGCCCTGACCGACGGCCAGCCCTTGGCCGACCTTGTCACCCCCGTCCGCTGGCGCGACGCCGCCTACGCCGTCAGCCGCGCCGAACTGATCGAGAACGGCCAAGCCGCCGATCTGGTGGTGCTGACCGACATCTCCGCCGACGTCCGCGCCGCCGAGGCCACCGCCCTGCGCGACCTGCTGCGGGTGCTGAACCACGAGCTGATGAACGCTCTGACCCCCGTCGCCTCGATGAGCCGCAGCGCCCTTGATTTGCTGCGCGACGGCGGCGACGAGGCGACCGCCACGGCGATCAAGGCCCTGGAGCGGGTGGTGGCCCGCACCGCCGGCCTGCAGGACTTCATCAACGCCTATCGCACCATGACCCGCCTGCCGCCGCCGGTGCGCACGCTCGCCAGCCTGCCCGCCTGGTTCGACGTCGCCTGCGAGAGCTTCGAGGCCCAGTGGCGCGACAAGGGCGTGGCGCTGGAGCGCACGGCCCCGCCGGAGCTGGAGGTCCGCCTCGACGAGGACCAGATGTGGCTGGCCGTCGGCAACCTGCTCAACAACGCCGCCCAGGCCGCGCTGGAACGCCCCGCCCCGCGCGTGCGGCTGTCGGCCGAACGCGTCGGCGAAGCCCTGCACATCACCGTCGAGGACTCGGGCCCCGGCGTCGCCCCCGACCAGGCCGACCAGGTGTTCCTGCCCTTCTACACCACCAAGGCCACGGGCTCGGGCGTCGGTCTCAGCCTCGCCCGCCAGATCGTCCAGGCCCACGGCGGCGCCCTGGCGCTGCTGCCGCTCGAGCCCGGCGATCCGGACGCCCTGGGCGGCGCGCGGCTTCGCCTGACGATGGCTTTCTGAACGTCGAAAGAGGTTCCGCTCGGGAAGCTGACATCATCGTGTCTTGGTCGAGAGCCCGCTCGCCTGCAATCTCAGGATAAGGAACGGGAGGACTTTGCCATGACCGAACGCGTCTTTCGACAGGGCGACATGATCCTGCGCACCGGCGCCGGCCTGCCCCACCTGGGCGTCTTCACCGGCCAGGTCTACGAGGTCGAGGATTTCGAGCGCCATCATTCCGAGGGCCTGACCGTGCGCGGCGTGCTCGAGTCCCTCGATCCGGCCGGCTTCGTTCACTACGAGCCCGAGGCCTGAGAGGGATTTCTGGGAGCTGGTGCCGGCTGAGGGGATTGAACCCCCGACCTTCGGTTTACAAAACCGCTGCTCTACCGCTGAGCTAAGCCGGCGCCTCGACGTCGGCGAACGGCGCGCGTTCGCGAACGGGCGTTCTCCTTAGCCGCAGTCGATGACACGAGGCAATGGCCGCCGACGCCGGCGACGGGCGGATATCCCAACCGCCTCGCGTGGTCCTCGCCCTTCGACAGGCTCAGGATGAGGACCAAGACGGGCGCCGGCGATAGAAAAACCTCATCCTGAGCTTGTCGAAGGACGAGGTTTTCGCCCGGACGCCGCCCCGCCCTAGAGGAACACCGCCACCGTCTGGCGCGCCGCGATCAGCGGCTGGCCGTCCCGGCTCCACAGGGTCATGGCCTGGGCCGAATAGCCTTCTGCGATGGTTTCCGCGCGGCTGGACATCAGCCGCCAGCCGTCGTCGTCGTCGGGAACCTCGCCCAGCACGTCCATCGACCAGGTCATGGTCGAGATCGGCGCGAACTGGTCGAACACCGACAGGGCCGGCGGCGGCAAGGCGTCGGCCAGGGCGACCATCGCCGCCAGCGACCGCGCGGCCGGATCGCGATGACGGATCCAGACCAGGAAGTCCGGCGGACCGCCGCTCAGCGGCCGGCCGCCAGCCACGTAGCGGAACTCGAACTGGCGGGCGAAGGCCGGACCCGCGCCCTCCGGAATGAAGATCTCGCAGCCCTCGGGCGCGGGCGCGTCGGGGGCCGGCAGGTCCAGGTGATCGAGCTTGGAGGCCCGCGGGGCGCCGAAGGTCAGCAGGCCGCAGGTGGCCAGGCCCCCTTCCCCGTGCAGATCGACATTGGCGAACAGCGCCGACTTGCCCTGCCGCAGCACCTCGACCTTGGCGCTCAGTTCTCCAGCGGCCGGCCCCACGAACGCGAACTGGGCCGAGCGCAGCGGCGGCGCCTCCGGCAGGCGGCGCGCGGCCGCTTCCAGGCACAGGGCCGCCGACAGTCCGCCATAGGTGGTGCGCCCCTGCTTCCAGTCGTCGCCGACGCTGGCGACCACCGCCTCGCCGTCGATGCGCAAGGCCCCGATCAGTTCGCTGTAGCTGGTCACGGACAAGGCTCTCCCCACGCCAGGACGCGGCGCGCGACCGACATAGTCCTAATTCGAAACTGACGTCAATCGACTGCCGCGATACAGCCGCTATTGCGCCCTGGGCTGCCGCGCCCAGCGAAAACCACGCCCTTCGACAAGCTCAGGGTGAGGTTTTCTACTGAACCGCCGCATCAATGGTCCTCATCCTGAGCCTGTCGAAGGACGAGGACCACGCACTGCCCTCTACACCGCCTCGACCCGCGCGCCCTCGCGGAACGCTCTGGGCGACGCGCCCACCGCCTTGGCGAAGAAGCGCGAGAAATAGGCCGGGTCGTCGAAGCCCAGGTGATAGGCCGCCTCGGCCACCGTCATGTTGGAATAGAGCAGCGCCCGCTTGGCCTCCAGCAGGATGCGGTCCTGCACCAGCTTCAGCGGCGCCGCGCCCGCCGCCTTGCCGCAGGCCGTCCGCAGGCGGCTGGCGGTGACGCCCAGCAGGTCGGCATAGGCTTCCAGCGACAGATGCTCGCGATAGCGGGCCTCGACCAGTTCCCGGAACCTGGCCACCAGGGCCGCATGGCCGCCGATCGCCGCCGGCCCCTCCCCGGCCCGCGCCGAGACGCTCAGGCGAAGGGCTTCGACCAGCACCGTCAGCAGGTGCGCCTCCACCGCCGCCGCATGGCCGGGCGCGGCCCAGACCAGTTCGCGCGCCAGCCCCTCCAGCGCCCCCTCGACCCGAGAGTCCTTGGCCAAGGCCAGCGCCGCCGGCGCCCGGAACAGCCCCGCGAAAGCCGGCTCGCGCATGGAAAGGTCGCGCAGATAACTGTCGGCGATGGTCAGCACCGAGCCGGCCGTCCCCACGTCGTAGGCGAAGCCGTGGACCACGCCCGACGGCACCACCAGCAGGCACGGGGCGGTAAAGGCCACCCGGCGGTCCTCGGCCATCATCGTCCCGCCGCCGGTAGTCAGGTGGAAGACGTGGTTCAGGTCGCCATGGGCGTGGGCCCGGATGTTCCAGTCGTTGGGCCGCGTGCGATCGTCCAAGGCCTCCAGATGGATGAACTTGCCCTCGGCGGCCTGGGGCGGCTCGCCGAACAGGAAAAAGCTAGGAACGACAGTCTTTTCCATCGTCAGGTCCGGGAGATCCAGAATTTGTGCGCAATGCGAACACCTGTGCGAAATGTCCAAGTTTTGGCGCGCTCTGTCCATCCCAATCCTAAACCGGAGAGCTAGGCTCCTCCCACACAAGACGCCGTGAGGCGCCCCCAGGGAGCGAGACGTAAGGACCCCATGCGCACTCAGGTCGCCATCATCGGCGCGGGCCCCGCCGGCCTCTTCCTCGGCCACCTGCTGAAGCAGGCCGGCGTCGACGCCGTCATCGTCGAGCGCAAGGACCGCCATTACGTCGAAGGCCGGGTGCGCGCCGGCGTTCTCGAACAGATCACCGTCGACCTGATGGAGCGCCTGGGCCTTGGCGCCCGCATGCGCCGCGAAGGCCTGGTCCACGGCGGCACAAACCTGGCCAGCGACGGCGAGGTCTTCCGCATCGACATGGCCGAACTGACCGGCGGCTCGACGGTGATGGTCTACGGCCAGCAGGAGGTCATGAAGGACCTCTTCGACGCCGCCGAAGAGCGCGGCGTGCAGATCGTCTTCGACGCCGACAAGGTCCAGCCGCACGACATCGAGGGCGACAAGCCCTACGTCACCTGGCGCAAGGACGGCGTCGAGCAGCGCCTGGACTGCGACTTCATCGCCGGCTGCGACGGCTATCACGGGGTCAGCCGGGCGGCGATCCCGGAGGGCGTGCTGAAGACCTTCGAGCGGGTCTATCCGTTCGGCTGGCTGGGCATCCTCACCGAGGCCCCGCCCTGCGACCACGAGCTGATCTATTCCAACCACGAGCGCGGCTTTGCCTTGGCCTCAATGCGCTCGCCGACCCGCAGCCGCTACTACGTGCAGTGCTCGCTGGACGACCGGATCGAGGACTGGTCGGACGAGCGGTTCTGGGACGAGGTCTCGATCCGCCTGGGTCCCGACGCGGCCTCGCGCATCGTCCGCGCCCCCTCGTTCGAGAAGTCGATCGCCCCCCTGCGCAGCTTCGTCGCCGAGCCGATGCGCCACGGCCGTCTGTTCCTGGCCGGCGACGCCGCCCACATCGTGCCGCCCACCGGGGCCAAGGGCATGAACCTGGCCGTCTCCGACGTGGTCATGCTGTCGGAAGCCCTGACCGAATACTTCAACGAGGGCTCCAAGGCCGGGATCGACGGCTATTCGGCCCGCGCTCTCGCCCGCGTCTGGAAGGCCGAGCGGTTCTCCTGGTGGTTCACCAGCCTGACCCACCGCTTCCCCGACCGCGACGGCTTCGACCGCAAGATGCAGGTCGCCGAACTCGCCTACATCAAGGGCTCGCGCGCCGCACAGGTGACGCTGGCCGAAAACTATGTCGGCCTTCCGTTGGTTTAGCGGGAGCCCAGGAGTCAGCATGAAGAGCAAGATCTACGAGAGCGCCGCGGCCGCCCTGGAGGGCGTGACCTTCGACGGCATGACGCTGATGTCCGGCGGCTTTGGCCTGTCGGGCAATCCCGAGACCCTGATCCCGGCCCTGAAGGACACCGGCGTGAAGGGCCTGACCGTGATCAGCAACAACTGCGGCGCCGACGGTTTCGGCCTGTGGATGCTGCTCAACAACGGCCAGATCAAGAAGATGGTCTCGTCCTACGTCGGCGAGAACAAGCTGTTCGAGCAGCTCTACCTGTCGGGCGAACTCGAACTCGAACTGAACCCGCAGGGCACCCTGGCCGAGCGCATCCGCGCCGGCGGCGCCGGCATCCCGGCCTTCTACACCAAGACCGGCGTCGGCACCGTCGTGGCCGAGGGCAAGCCGGTCGAGGAGTTCGAGGGCGAGCTTTACGTCCGCGAGCGCTGGCTGCGCGCCGACCTGTCGATCGTGAAGGCGTGGAAGGCCGACCCGGAAGGCAACCTCGTCTTCCGCAAGACCGCCCGCAACTTCAACCCGGTGATGGCCACGGCCGGCAAGATCACCGTCGTCGAGGTGGAAGAGATCGTCGAGGCCGGCGCCCTGGAAGCCGACGGCATCCACACCCCCGGCATCTATGTCGACCGCATCGTGCTCTCGACCATCAACGAGAAGCGCATCGAGAAGCTGACCACTCGTCCGCGCGAGGAGAACGCGTAATGGCCTGGACCCGCGATGAAATGGCCGCCCGCGCGGCCGCGGAGCTGCAGGACGGCTTCTACGTGAACCTGGGCATCGGCATCCCGACCCTGGTCGCCAACCACATCCCCGAGGGCGTGCACGTCACCCTGCAGAGCGAGAACGGCATGCTCGGCATGGGGCCCTTCCCCTATCCGGACGAGGTCGATCCCGACCTGATCAACGCCGGCAAGCAGACCATCACCCAGCTGCCGACCTCAAGCTTCTTCGACAGCGCCCAGAGCTTCGCCATGATCCGCGGCGGCCATGTGGACCTCACGGTCCTGGGCGCCATGGAAGTGGCCCAGAACGGCGACATCGCCAACTGGACGATCCCGGGCAAGATGGTGAAGGGCATGGGCGGGGCCATGGACCTCGTCGCCGGCGTCAAGCGCGTCATCGTTGTCATGGACCACGCCAACAAGGCCGGCGAGAGCAAGGTGCTGGAGCGCTGCGCCCTGCCCCTGACCGGCGCGGGCTGCGTCGACATGGTCATCACCGACCTCTGCGTCTTCACCCTGGAGCGCGGGGCCGACGGTCAGAAGAGCCTGAAGCTGGTTGAACTGGCTCCAAACGTTCGTTTGGATGAGGTCAAGGCCAAGACCAAGGCCGCCTTCGACCCCGGAGCCTTCCAATGACGACCGCTTACATCTGCGACGCCATCCGCACCCCGTTCGGCCGCTACGGCGGCTCGCTGTCGAAGGTGCGGGCCGACGACCTGGCGGCCATCCCGCTGAAGGCCCTGATCGCCCGCAATCCCGGCCTCGACTGGGCCGCGGTGGACGAGGTGATCTACGGCTGCGCCAACCAGGCCGGCGAGGACAACCGCAACGTCGCCCGCATGGCCCTGCTGCTGGCGGGCCTGCCGGAAACCGTACCGGGCGTCACCGTCAACCGCCTGTGCGCCTCGGGCCTGGAGGCGGTCGGTACGGCCGCCCGCGCCATTCTCGCCGGCCAAGCCGACCTCGTCATCGCCGGCGGCGTCGAAAGCATGAGCCGCGCGCCCTTCGTCATGGGCAAGGCCGACAGCGCCTTCTCGCGCGCGGCCAAGATCGAGGACACCACCATCGGCTGGCGCTTCGTCAATCCGGCGATGCAGAAGGCCTACGGCGTCGACTCCATGCCCGAGACGGCCGAGAACGTCGCCGCCGACTACGGCGTGACCCGCGCCGACCAGGACGCCTTCGCCCTGCGCAGCCAGCAGCGCGCGGCCGCCGCCATCAAGGCCGGCTTCTTCGACGGCGAGATCACGCCCGTCGAGATCCCCGGCAAGGCCGGCCCCACCATCGTCGACCGCGACGAGCATCCGCGCGAGACCACTCTGGAGACCCTGGCCAAGCTGAAGCCCGTCGTCCGTCCGGACGGCACGGTGACCGCCGGCAACGCCTCGGGTGTCAACGATGGCGCCGCCGCGATCATCCTGGCCTCGGAAGAGGCGGTGAAGCGCCACGGCCTGACCCCGCGCGCCCGCGTGCTGGGCTACGCCACCGCCGGCGTCGCTCCGCGCGTCATGGGCATCGGCCCCGTCCCGGCCACCCAGCGCCTGCTGGCCCGCACGGGTCTTACGATCGGCGACTTCGACGTCGTCGAGCTGAACGAGGCCTTCGCCGCCCAGGGCCTGGCGGTGCTGCGCGAGCTGGGCCTGCCCGACGACGGCGCCCACGTGAACCCCAACGGCGGCGCCATCGCCCTGGGCCACCCCCTGGGCGCCTCCGGCACGCGCCTGGCCCTGACGGCCCTGCGCCAGCTGGAAGCGACCGGCGGCAAGCGCGCCCTGGCCACCCTCTGCATCGGCGTGGGCCAAGGCGCGGCCCTCGCCATCGAACGTGTCTGACGACCGAAAGACTAGGAGGTCCTCGTGACCCTGATCCTGCCCTATGCGCGGGAAGACGCCGGCCAGCCGCTGTCGTTGTTCCCCGGCTACGCCTCGACCGTGGCGCGCTCGCCGCGCCAACCACTGGTCAAGATCCCCCACACCCTGACCGAGACCACGGGTCCGGCCGGCCAGTGGGAGAACCTGATGGGCGCGTCCCTGGCCGACCTGACGGCCCAGCACAAGGGCACGCCGCAAGGCCAGCGCATCGTCGTCTCCGGCCGCGTGCTCGACGAGAACGGCCGCCCCGTGCCCAACACGGTGATGGAGATCTGGCAGGCCAACGCCGCCGGCCGCTACATCCACAAGAAGGACCAGTGGGACGCCCCGCTGGATCCCAACTTCACCGGCGCCGGCCGCGTCGTCACCGACGATCAGGGCCGCTACCAGTACGTGACCATCCGTCCGGGCGCCTATCCGTGGGGCAACCACCACAACGCCTGGCGGCCGTCGCACATCCACCTGTCGCTGCTGGGCCCGGCATTCGCCAGCCGCATCGTCACCCAGATGTACTTCCCCGACGATCCGCTGATCGAGATCGACCCGATCGCCAACGCCGTGCCCATGCCCTACCGCGACCGCATGGTCTCGCGCTTCGACATCGAGACCACCAAGCCCAACTGGGCGCTGGGCTACCTGTTCGACGTGGTGCTGCGCGGCCGCGATGCGACCCCCACCGAGGACGACCACCATGACGACTGAGCAGGTCAACCCGGCGCCCCGCCACGACAACCAGGACCCGGCCCTGTTCGGCCAGACCCCGTCGCAGACCGTCGGCCCGTTCTTCCACTACGGCCTGCCCTGGAAGGGCGGCGCCGACCTGGTCGGCCAGTCGGAGATGGGCGCGCGCCCCGAACTGTTCCCCGAGGAGCACTACGTACTGAACCTGTCGCCGCCGCGCGGCGCGGTCAACGGCGAGGTCATCACCCTGGAAGGCGTGGTCTATGACGCCGACGGCAAGCCGATCCCGGACGCCATGATCGAGATCTGGCAGGCCAACGCCGCCGGCCGCTACGCCAGCCCCGACGACGACCGCGCCGAGATCCCGCTCGACGAGGGTTTCGTCGGCTTCGGCCGCGCCTCGACCGACGAGAGTGGCCTCTACCGCTTCAAGACCGTGCGCCCCGGCGCGGTCCCTGGTCCCGGCAACAGTCTGCAGGCCCCGCACATCGCCGTCGGCGTGTTCGGCCGCGGCCTGATCAAGCGCCTGGTCACGCGGGTCTATTTCGAGGACGCCGCCCAGAACGCCGAGGACCCGATCCTGGCCCTCGTGCCCGTCGAGCGTCGCGACACCTTGATCGCCCGCAAGGTCGGTGACGCCTGGCGCTTCGACATCGTCTTGCAAGGCGAGCGCGAAACCGTCTTCTTCGACGTCTAGCCGCCCAGGAGTCGAACCCTTGCCATCCCTGATCCGCGATCGCGCGGCCTCGACGCCCGCCATGCTGGCGATCTTCGGCGACGAGGCCTTGCTGCGCGCGGCCCTGCGCTTCGAGGCGGGCCTGGCCCGGGCGCAGGCGGACGTCGGGTTGATCGATGCGAACGCGGCGGACTGCATCGCCGCCGCCTGCGCCGATCTTCCCGACGTCGAGCTTCTGGCGCAGGCCGCCGCCCACGCCGGCACACTGGCCATCCCCCTGGTCAAGGACCTGCGCGGCCGCATCGCCAATCCGGCGATCGCCGCCCTGGTGCACAAGGGCGCCACCAGCCAGGACCTGGCCGACACCGCCCTGGTCCTCCAGGCCAAGGCCGGCATGGCGCTGATCGTCGAGGAGGCCCAGCGCCTCGCCGCCGGCCTCGCCCTCCTGACCAGGGCCCACGCCGCCACCCCGATGATCGGCCGCACCCTGTTGCAGGCGGCCCTGCCGATCACCTTCGGCGCCAAGACCGCCCAATGGCTGCTGGGCGTCGACGCCGCCCTCGCGCGGTTCGAGACCGAAGCCGCCGGCGCCCTGCAAGTCCAGCTCGGCGGCGCCACCGGCTCCCTGGCCGGCCTGGACGGCAAAGCCTTCGCCGTCTCCGATCGCTTGGCCCAGATCCTCGACCTCGCCCCCGCCGTCGCTCCCTGGCACGCCCGCCGCGAAGCGATCGCGGCCCTCGCGTCGGCCCTGGCCATACTGGTCGGCGCGGTTGGCAAGGTCGCCCGGGATCTGTCCCTGATGGCCCAGGGCGAGGTGGCCGAGGCCTTCGAGCCCCGCGTCGAAGGGCGCGGCGGCTCCTCGGCCATGGCCCACAAGCGCAACCCCACCGCCTGCCAGACGGCCCTCACCGCCGCCATCCGCGCCCCGCACCTGGCCGCAACCCTCGTCGCCGCCCTGCCCCAGCCGCACGAGCGCGACCTGGGCGGCTGGCAGGCCGAGGGTCCGGTGATCGCCGAGCTCTTCCAGCTGGCCCACGGGGCCCTGGCCGTCATGGCCCCGGTCATCGAAGACCTGGAGGTCCACACGGATCGCATGGCCGCCAACCTCGCCGCCGCCGGCGTCGGGACCGACACGGGCGAGAGCCAGAGCATCGCTCTCAGGGCCCTCGCCCACTACCAAAAGGACCGCTGATGGCCTTCGCCCAAGCCGCCGACGGCGCCCGCCTCTATTTCCGCCTCGACGGCAGCTCTGAGAAGCCCGCCCTGGTGCTGCTGAACTCGATCGGTTGCGACATCGGCCTCTACGACGCCGCCGCCCCGCTGCTGCTTGCCAACTTCCGCCTGCTGCGCCTCGACACACGCGGTCACGGCGCCTCTGACGCCCCGGCCGGCGACTACAGCCTGGACCTGCTGGCCGGCGACGTGCTGGCCGCCATGGACGCGGCCGGCGTCGAAAAGGCCGCCGTCGTCGGCACCTCGCTGGGCGGCATGATCGCCATGGAGCTTGCCCTCAAGGCGCCCGCGCGCCTGACCGGCCTCGTCCTGGCCTGCACCTCGGCCGCCATGGACGCCGCCGCTTGGCAGGCCCGTATCGACACCGTCCGTAGCCAGGGCCTGGCCGCCATCGCCGACATGGCCCTGGGCCGGTTCTTCTCGAAAGACTTCCGCGCAAAGCATCCCGAACAGGTCGAGACCGTTCGCGCCGGCCTGCTGGCCACCAGCGCCGAGGGCTACGCCGCCTGCGGCGCGGCCATCCGCGACATGGACCTGCTGGAGCGGATTTCCGCCATCGCCGTCCCCACCCTGGTGATCGGCGGGACCAAAGACGTCTCCACGCCCTTCGAAGGCCACGGCGATCGCATCGCCGCCGCCATCCCCGGCGCGGCGACCGCCCTGATCGACGCCGCCCACCTGCCCTCGATCGAGGCCCCGACCGCCTTCGCCGGCGCCGTGCGCGCCTTCCTCGGCGCCGATCCGGCCGAGCGCGCGGCGAAAGACACGCTGTTCGAGGCTGGCCTGAAGAACCGCCGCAAGGTGCTGGGCGACGCCTGGGTCGACAAGTCCCTGGCCAAGCGCACGGCCTTCACCGCCGACTACCAGGCGATGATCACCCGCTACGCCTGGAACGAGATCTGGGGCCGCCCGGGCCTCGACCACAAGACCCGCCGCCTGCTGGTGCTGGCCATCTGCGCCTCCCTCGCCCGCTGGGAAGAGTTCCGCCTCCACGTCCGCGCCGGCCTGGAGCAAGGCGGCTTCACCCAGGACGAGCTCAAGGAGGTTCTGATGCAGACCGCGATCTATGCCGGAGTGCCGGCGGCGAACACGGCCTTCACCGAAGCGGCCAGCGTGATCGCTGAACTGGGGCTGTAGAAGACCCCCTCAGTCGGCTTCGCCGACAGCTCCCCCAAAGGGGGAGCATCTTCGCGGACTAGATCCTCCCCCTCTGGGGGGTGGCCCGGAGGGCCGGAGGGGGCCTTCCCCGGCGCTAGCTCTTCGGCGTCGCCGCCGCGCGGAACCGGTCCTTCATCTTCGCGACCCAGCCGTTGAACACCTCGTTCTCAGCCGTCACCCGCCCGAAGTCGGCGCTCGATCCCACGCTGTCGACCCCGGCCAGCGCCACGCGCAGGCCTTCGGGGTTGCGCGCCGTGCCGATCAGGTTGGTGTAGCGCGTGCGCAGGCGGCCCAGCGACGCGTCGTCGTCCGACAGGCTGAAGGCCACGGCGGCGCGCATCAGCTTGGCCTCGTCCGAGGGCGACAGGCCCGCCGGGTTCTTGAAGCGGTCGCCCAGGGCGGCCTCGTAGAGCTTGCCGGCCAGCGGCCAGTTGCGCTGCTTCCAGGCGATGTCGCCGCGGATGTCCTGGGCGTCCTTGCCCTTGTCGCCCTCGATCACCTCCAGGGCGTCGTCGTAGCGGCCCAGGGTCATCAGGGCGCGGGCTGTGGCCAGGCGCCGCTCGCTGTTGAGGGCCGGCGGCAGGATCGTGGTGCGGGTGTTGTTGATCGCCGCCAGCGCGTCCTCGGGCTTGCGGTCCATCAGGTAGATCCAGGCCAGGTCCGTGGCCACCTGGGCCTTGGGCACGCCGTTCAGGCGGTTGTCGACCTGGTACTTCAGCAGCTTGGCGGCCTCGTCCAGCAGGTCGACATCGACCAGCCGGCGCACGAGGTTGCGGACCATCTGGTCGCCGTCGTTCCCGATCGGCGTCAGGTCCTGGTAGTCGTAGAACAGCCCCACGGCCTGGATCGGCTGCATGCCGTCGGCCAGGCCGTCGAGGAACAGGGTGCGGAAGGCGCCGTAGAGGTCGTTCTGCAGGGCCACCGCCTGCGGCAGGTCGGGCAGCACCTTGTTGGCCGAGCGCAGCACTTCCAGCGCCTCGCGATAGCGGCCCTGGTCGATATAGAGCTTGCCCAGCGCCCGCACGACGTCCAGCTCGACGCCGTCGCCGCGCCAGCGGAAACGCAGCTGGTCCAGGGTCTTGGCGGCCTCGGCCGGCGAGATCTGGTTCTTTTCCAGCTTGATGCGGGTGGCGTGCAGGATGGCCGGCGTGGCGATGCGGTCGATCGGCGCCTTGCCGATCGCCTGGAACATCTTCAGCGCCTTGTCCTTGCGGCCTTGCAGCTCGAACGCCTTGGCCAGCGTCAGCCGCAGGATCAGTTGGTCGACGATCGGCACCTTGGGCAGCTTCAGGGCCTGGTTGACCAGGCGCTCGGCCCCGATCCCGTCGCCGGTGGCCACCGCCGACTCCGCCTGGGCGCCCAGGAAGCGGGCCTGCCAGACGTTCGGGAACAGGTTCATCGCCTGGGCGCCGGCCGCGAACTTGTTGCGGGCGTCCACCCACTGGCCCTGCTTGTAGGCGACATAGCCGCGCCACAGGGCGCTGGACGGATCGTCCGACAGCACCGGCGAGGAGAAGTCGGCCTCGGCCTCGGCCCAGCGTCCGGCCATGGCCTTGGCCGCGCCGCGCAGGCCCCGGAACTCGGCATCGCCCAGCAGGGTCTGCTGCTTGCGGGCGGCGGCGTTCAGCACGCCAATGGCCTCGAACGACAGCTTGGAGCCGACCAGGAAGCGGGCCAGGGCCATGCGGGCGGCGATGTCGCCCTGGCGGTCGGCCGGATCGACGGCGGCGATGGCGGCCTGCAAGGCGTCGTAGCGGGCCATGAAGCCGCCCGAACCGGTCTTCGGCCAGTTCTCCAGGTCGACGACCGCCGGCATGGCCGCCGGCTGCGGCGCGCCGGTGATCACTTCCTCGCCCGCGCTCGACGCCGAGGCCGGCGACAGCACCAGGCCCTTGGGCCGGCCGATGCGGACGATGTCGCCTTCGGTCAGCACCTGCAGGTCGCTGGCGAAGGCCTCGACCGCCAGGCCTTGGGCCGACGGCAGCAGGGCCATCTCGACATATTCGCGGCGCGACGGCAGGCCCTTGGACGGCGCCAGGGCCGGCACCACGGCCAGGCGGTCGCCGACGGCCGGATCATTGACCCACACCGGACGCCCCGCCCCGGCCAGATTGGCCGACAGGCTGGCGGGAGAAGCGGTCTCGTCGCGGGCGACCTTGATCGGATCGGGTTCGGGCTGCAGGCCAGCCCCCAGGGCCACGGTCCAGACGTTCCCCTGCCCTTCGGCATAGACCGGCACGCCGGGCTTGGCGACGATGCGCAGGGCCGAATAGTCGGGTCCGCGGAAGACCTGGATCTTGGTGTGGTTTGGGCCGGTCTGCGGCGTGCGGCCCAGCTCCAGGCGCACCGAGGCGTCGAACACCACCCACACGGCCTCGCCGCGCTTGAAGACGGCGGCGGCGGCGGGCGCGGCCCAGGTGGTGACGAACTGGGTCTGGCCGTCGGTCTTGCTGTAGTTCACCGCCACCACGCCGCTGGCGGGGGCGGGATTGGGCCGGCGCGGATCGCGCGGAGCCGGAGTCGGGGCCGTCGGCGGGGCGCCCGGCGTCGCGGCTTGGGGCGGCTTGGCGAAGACGTTGACGAAATCGACGCCGTCGGCGCGGCCGACCCGCAGGTCGGCGTCGTCGGTCAGGGTCAGGACCAGTTCCAGCGCGCCGCCGGCGTGGCGGGCCTCGACTGTCCGGATCCAGCGCGGCGGCGCGATGCGCAGGGCGGCGATGTTGGGATTGGCGTCGCGGCCAAAGCGCAGGATCGCCTGCTGGCCCTCGCGGCGCATCTTCATCGCCGGAGCACGGCCGCTCCAGCGGAACTCCAGGCGCGAGAAGTCGGGAGCCTGGGCCGCGCGGACGACGAGATCGCCCTGGGTAGCTTGAGCGGCGGCGGGTCCCGCGGCCTGGACGGCGGGCGCGACTACGCCGGCGATGCAGATCGCCGCGACGCTCGCCCTCAACGCCCCCCGCAGGTTCATAAGCCCCCCTTGGCCTTTCCCTAGCCGGCTTTCTTCGGCGCGCCGGCGCCGGCCAGCGGCGGAGCCGCGGCGGCCTGCTGGCCACCGGCCGCGCCGGCCGGCGCGGCGGCGTTGTCGGCCACGGCGGCCTTGCCCTTGGCGATGGCGTCGCCCGAGAAGCGGCTGGCCAGGCGCTCGGTCAGCACCTTGGCGTCGCCCGGCGCCATGTTGGCCAGGATCATCGCCAGGGTGCGTTCCTTCATCTTGGCGGCGATCGGCAGGCGCACGCTGTCGTCCAGCAGCGTCAGGCGGACGGCGGCGTCCTTGGGCTTCATGGCCGAGAACACGCTGACCATGCGGTCGACCTCGGCGGCCTTCTGCGAGTCCGCCTGCCCCAGCAGGTTCTGGATCTCGCCCTTCATGCCGTTGAGGTTCTTCATCTTGGCGTCGAGCTTGGCCTCGGCGGCGGCCAGCAGCTGCAGCTGCACGTCGATGTCCTGCTCGCGCTGGTCCAGCTGCCCGCGACGCTGGCCCAGGCTCTGCAGCACGCGCAGTTCGGCCGGCGACAGGCCGGCTTCCTTGGCGAGATCCGTGGCCGACGGGGCGCAGATGCGCGGCGGGGCGGCGGTCGAAACCTTGGCGGCGGCGTCAGCGCCCGCGCCGTCGGCCGAGGCGGCCTCTTCGCCTTCCTTCTTGTCGGTCTTGCCCACGCCTTCGGCAAACGCTTTCGCGCCGCCCAGCAGGTCGGGCATCGACTTGGCGCCGGCCAGGGCGTTGACGGCCAGGACGCCGACGACGGCGACGCCGACGATCGGCAGGATGCGAGGAACGTTCTTCATCGACGGTCTCTGAAAGGCGATCCGGGCCGCGACGAGGGGTCGGGGCCGTCGAACAGGTCATCATCCACCCGCGCCCGTGAACGGGGCGTTTCCCGCGAGGGATTAACAGGCGGATTAAGCGAGGAATTCGAAGGCGTCGCGGGACGCGAGGTCGCAGGGCCGCTCGTGCGGGCGCGGGCTTCGCGCTCCAGCATGGCTTCGAAGTCCTGCGCGCTCAGGCGGCGACCGCCGGCGGGGCTCGGCGCGGGCGCCGGCTCGGGAGCCTGCGACGCGACGAAATCACGCGGATCGCGGGCCGGGCGCTGGCCCAGTTCTTGGCGGGGTTCACGCGTCTCGATCCGCGGCGCCGAGGCCGCGCGGGTCATGCGGTCGTCCAGCTGGGCGGCCAGGGCCTTGGCCTTCTCGATGCGGTCGGCCAGGTATTCGGAAGCCTCGTCGGTAGCCGCGCGCAGGTCGGCCAGGCCCTGCTCGGCGCGCTGGGCGGCGTTGTCGAGATCGGCCACGGCCTTGGCGAAACCGTCCTGGGCGTCGCGCAGCGCCTTCAGCTTGCGCTCCAGGCGCCAGCCGAAGACCAGCGCCACCATCAGGAGCACCGCCAGAAAGACCTGCAGGGCGACCGCGACCAGGCTCATTTCAGCTTCTGAACCGCCTTCTTCGCCGCGGGCGTCAGCGGGGCGTCGGCCCGAATGGCGATGGAATGGTTACGACGGCCCATCCGGCCGCGCGTAAGCGGAATCGACCCCGCCCGCAACTCCACCAGACTGTCGGGCGTGGCGTTCAGCATCAACGTGTCGCCGACCTGCAGGTTCAGCACCTTGGAAAGCGGCAGCTGCTGCTCGTCGAGCACGGCGCGCACCTCCATCTGGGTGGTCCAGAGTTCGGTGGCCAAGTGGCCTTCCCAGATGTTGTCGCGGCCGAACTTCTCACCCATGAACTGCTGCAGCAGCATCTTCCGGATGGGTTCGAGCGTGGCGTAGGGCAGCAGCAGCTCGATGCGGCCGCCACGGTCTTCCATGTCGATGCGCAGCTTCACCAGGATCGCGGCGTTGGCCGGCCGGGCGATGGCGGCGAAGCGCGGGTTCGTCTCCAGGCGGTCCAGGGTGAAGGCCACCGGATGCAGGGGCTCGAAGGCGGCCTTGGCGTCGTTCAGCACCACCTCGACCATCCGCTGCACCAGCACGCGTTCGATGGTCGTGTAGGGACGGCCCTCGATGCGCATGGCCGCGGTGCCGCGACGGCCGCCCAGCAGCACGTCGACGATCGAGTAGATCAGGTTGGAGTCGACCGTCAGCAGGCCGTAGTTGTCCAGCTCCTCGGCCCGGAACACCGCCAGGATGGCCGGCAGCGGGATCGAGTTCAGGTAGTCGCCGAAACGGATCGAGCTGATGTTGTCGAGGCTGACCTCGACGTTGTCGGAGGTGAAGTTGCGCAGGGACGTCGTCATCAACCGCACCAGGCGGTCGAAGACGATTTCCAGCATCGGCAGGCGCTCGTAGGAGACCAGCGCCGAGTTGATGATCGCGCGGATGCCGGTGCGGTCGTCGGAGCCGTCGCCGGACAGGTCGAAGCCCAGCAGGCTGTCGATCTCGTCCTGGTTCAGGATGCGCTCGGCGCCCATGCCGTCGCCGCCGCCGTCGTCCCAGCCCCCCATGCCGGCCATGCCGCCGCTGAAGTCGCCGAAGCTGTTCATCTCGCCGCCGCCAGCGGCGTCGAAGGTCCCCGGAGGGTTCTCCGCGGCCCACTGGGCCATTGCGGCCTGATCGTCGATCTCGTCTGCCATGATGGTTCGCTTCAGCCAGCCCGGGGACTAGTTGATCAGCATCTCCTCGATCAGGACGGCGTTCACTTTCGAAGGGGCGGCCACCAGGTTCACCCGGCGCAGCAGTTCGGAGCGCAGCTGGTAGCTGCCCTGGCTGCCGGCGAGATCCTCGGGACGCAGCTCGCGCAGGAAGGTCTGGAACATGTCGGTCAGGCGCGGCAGGTTCGGCGTCAGCTCGTCGGCCGTCTCCTGGTCGGGCAGTTCGAAGGTCAGCTTCAGCTTCAGGAAGGTCGACTTGCCGTCGGCGGACTGCATGTTCACCACGATGTCGGGCAGGGTGTAGAACACCACGCCGTCGGGGCCTTCCTTGATGACCGGCGCGCCGGCGCCGCCGTCGGCCTTGGCGCCTTCGCCGCCCTCGCCGTGGCCGCCTTCCTTCTTCTCTTCCTTTTTCTTTTCCTTCTTCTCGCCATGCTCGCCGGCCGCGGCTTCGCCCTCGGCGGCCGGCTTCGGCTTCATCAGCAGGAAGGCCGTGGTCCCGCCGCCGATCAGCAGCACGAGCGCGCCGGCGGCCCCGGCGATCAGGATGATCGGCGGCTTCTTCTTGGCGGAAGCTTCACCCTCGACGGCGCCCTCTTCGCCTTCCGGGGCGGGAGCTTCCTTGGGCGGTTTCTTGGCCACGCGCGAGTTCCTTGAAAACTATGGGTCCTACTTGTGCGCGAGCATGGTTAACGATCTCTTTTGACGGCCATTTGGTCGCAGGCTGAATCTGCCCGGCGCATCCCCTCAAAGCGTCGCCGTTAACCACCCTGTTTGCTGATTTCATTGCGCTTTTCGAGTTGGCACGAGGATTGCTTGTAGGGTTTCGGCGCATTTGTCGCGCCAAACTGCGAGTTAATCGTCATGGACAACGCGCTGTATGTGGGCCTTTCGCGGCAGATGACGCTCCGTCGTGAGCTGGACATCGTCGCGAACAACATCGCCAACGCCAACACCACCGGCTTCAAGGTCGAGGACCTGATGGTCCGCACCGAAGCGGCCAAGCCCGCGCGCACCGCTGGCGGCCCCGCGCCGATCAAGTTCGTGATGGACGACGGCGTCGTGCGCGATTTCAAGCCCGGCGCCCTCAACCAGACGGGCGGCAGCCTCGACCTGGCCCTCGAGAACCAGGGGTTCTTCAAGGTCCAGACCGCCGAAGGCGAGCGCTACACCCGCGACGGCCGCTTCACGACCAACCCCGAAGGCGTGCTGACCACCCAGCAGGGCGCCCCGGTGCTCGACGACGGCGGCGGCCAGATCACCCTCGACCCGCAGCTGGGCGCCGTCACCATCGGCCGCGACGGCATCGTCAGCCAGGGCGCGGCCCGGGTCGGCAAGATCGGCGTCGCCCGCTTCTCCGACCTCTCCTCGCTGCGCAAGCAGGGCGACAACCTCTATCGCAACGCCGGAAACGAGACCCCGCAGTCGGCCACCGACGCGGTCATTCACCAAGGGATGCTGGAGGGGTCGAACGTCCAGCCCGTCCAGCAGATCACCAAGCTCATCGAGGTCAGCCGCGCCTACGAGAGCATCGCCAAGATGATGGACCAAACCGCCGAACTCTCGCGCTCCGCCGTCGAGCGTATGGGCAAGGTCCAGTAAGGGATTAACGACAGATGCAAGCGCTCCGCACCGCCACGACCGGCATGGCTGCACAGCAGCTGAACGTCGAGGTCATCTCGAACAACATCGCCAACATGAACACCATTGGCTACAAGCGCCAACGGGCCGAGTTCCAGGACCTGCTGTACCAGACGATCGAGCGCGCCGGCGCCCAGTCGTCGAGCGACGGCAACGTGGTCCCGACCGGCATTCAGATCGGCGGCGGCGTCAAGGCCGGCTCGGTCTACCGCATCACCGAGCAAGGCACCCCGACGGCCACCAACAACCAGCTGGACGTGGCCATCCAGGGCAAGGGCTACCTGCAGATCCTGATGCCCTCGGGCGAGACGGCCTACACCCGCGCCGGCAACTTCTCGACCAACGACCAGGGCCAGATCGTCACCGAGGACGGCTACACGGTGCAGCCCGGGATCACGATCCCGGAGAACGCCACGGCCATCACCATCGGCAAGACCGGCCTGGTGCAGGTCACGCTGGACGGCCAGGCCGACCCGCAGACCGTGGGCCAGATCGAGCTGGCCAACTTCATGAACGAAGGCGGCCTCGAGGCCATCGGCGACAACCTCTATCTGGAGACCGGCGCCTCGGGCGCGGCCAACGTCGCCGCTCCCGGCTCCACCGGCTTCGGCACCCTGCTGCAGAACTACACCGAAGCCTCGAACGTCGACGCGGTCAGCGAAATCACCTCCCTGATCGTCGCCCAGCGCGCCTACGAGATGAACTCCAAGGTCATCACCACGGCCGACCAGATGCTCCAGGCCACCTCGAACCTGAGGTCGTAAGCTCATGAAAAGCCTGCTCCTCGCCGCCGCCCTGCTGATCGCCGCCCCCGCCGCCTTCGCCGGCCAGCCGGTCGACCTGCGCAACAACACCACCGACGCCGACGGCGTCGTCACCCTGGGCGAACTGTTCGAGGGCGCCGGCTCGGCCGGCGGCGTCGTGGTCGCCCGCCGCGCCGGCCCCAGCGTCGTGCTCGACGCCGCCCAGCTGCAGATGACCGCCCGCCGCAACGGCCTCGACTGGGCCAATCCCCAGGGCCTGCGCCGCGTCATCGTCCGTCAGGGCGTCGAGAACGGCGGCCAGCTGGCCGGCGCCGCCGGCGTCCAGCGCGGCAACGTGGAGGTTCTTGCCTATGCCCGCAGCCTCGCCGCCGGCGAGGTCGTGCAGCCCGCCGACCTGGTGTGGATCAAGGTCGCCGCCGCGCCCATGGATGCTCCCCGCGACGCCGACGCCATGATCGGCATGAGCGCCAAACGCCCGCTGCGCCAAGGCGCGGCCGCCGCCCTGCGCGACGTTTCCGCCGCCCAGGTCATCGCCAAGGGCGATGTTGTCGCAGTCACCTACGATTACGACGGCGTGGCCCTCACCTTGCAGGGCAAGGCCGTGACCGGTGCGGCCGTGGGCGAGACCCTCAGCATCCAGAACACCGCCAGCAAGAAGATCATCGAAGCGGTGGCCTCCGGCCCCGGTTCGGCCGTCGTCGGCCCTCAGGCGCAAGCCCTGAAGGCTCCCCGCAATTCCGTGCGCTACGCCGCCCGCTAAGAGAGCACAGAGATGTCCATGCGTCCCGCCTTCGTCGCCCTCGCCCTGCTCGCCCCGATCGCCGCCTGCTCCAGCGTCAAGGAGGCCGTGAAGGGCCCCGAGCTGGCCCCGGTCGGCTACCCCGCCTCGCTCGCTCCGATGACCCCCAGCTACGTCTCGGCCCGCGAACCGGCTCCGCAGGCCGCCTCGGCCAACTCGCTGTGGCGGGTCGGCGCCCGCGCCTTCTTCAACGACCAGCGCGCCAGCCGCGTCGGCGACATCGTCACCGTGCTGATCGAGATCGACGACAGCGCCAGCACCTCCAACACCAGCAAGTCCTCGCGCACCTCGTCGGGCACGGCGGGCCTCAGCAACTTCTTCGGCCTGGAGTCGAGCCTGGGCAAGGTTCTGCCGGGCGGTTTCGACCCGTCGAACGCCGTCAACAGCAACTCGGGCTTCTCCAACGCCGGCGCCGGCAGCGTCAGCCGCTCGGAAAAGATCAGCCTGACCATCGCCGCGGTCGTCTCGCAGGTCATGCCCAACGGCAACATGGTCATCCAGGGCACCCAGGAAGTGAAGACCAACAACGAGCTGCGCCAGCTGACGGTGGCCGGCATCGTGCGTCCGGAAGACATCTCCTCGGCCAACACGATCAAGCACACCCAGATCGCCGAAGCCCGCATCAGCTACGGCGGCCGCGGCGACATCAGCCGCGTGCAGAAGACCCCGGCCGGCCAGGCCCTGGTCGAGAAGTTCTCGCCGTTCTGATGACCTGAGGGGCTGTTCCGGACAGGTCCGGCCCTTCCCGTACAAGCCTCTCCCGCTCGACCGCCGCAGGGTGGTCGGGTGGGATCGGCAGAAACCGCCTAGGCGGCGAAGCGTTCTCCTGACGAAGGAGATCCGCCGCCATGTCGTTCCGCCTGATCGCCGCCGCCCTGCTGACCGCCCTCGGGCTGGCCGGCTGCGCGCACGAGCGGGCGGCAAATTCCGCCTATGCCTGGGCCTATCTCAATGAGCCCGGCGAAGGTCCCAAGCTGGCCTACGGCCGCCCCTCCAGCGACGAGGTGCTGCTGATGCTGGCCTGTCCGACGGCGGGCGGGCCGGTCGAGGTCTCGGCCGGCGGGATCACGGGCGGCGCCATAGCGCTCGCCAGCCGCGACCAGACGTCGCGCCTGGCCGCGAAAACCGCCGACGACGGCGGAACCGGGCCCTTCCTGCTGGCCCGGACGACCCCGCGCGACCCCGCGCTAGGCAATTTTCGCCGCACGGGCGATCTTGCAATCCTTAACGCCGGCAAGCGCCACAGCATCTCCGCCAGCGGGGACGAGCGCGGCCGCGTGAAGGCGTTCTTCGAGGCCTGCGACGCCTGATCCATCTCGCCTTGCGGGAGAGGATGGCCTGCGAGGCAGGTCGGGTGAGGGGGCGCACGTACAGAAACGCCGCGAAAGCCGATCAGCTTTCGCGGCGTCTGATTTCTGAGAGACCCCTCATCCGGCGGAGGAGTTTATCCTCGGGCCGGCCTCCGGCCGCCCCTGGGGGCCGCCACCTTCTCCCGCAAGGGGAGAAGGATCAGAGGTCAGGCCCGCCGCCCCGCGGCGCTGACATTGTCCATGCCCAGCGCCGACAGCGCCCCGTGCAGGATGCCTTCGGCGTCGAGACCGGCCTCGGCGTACATGACGTCGGGCTTGTCCTGGTCCTGGAACACGTCGGGCAGGCCCAGCGTGCGGATCTTCAGGCCGCGATCGAGCGCGCCGTGCTGGGCCAGGGCCTGCAGCACGAAGGCGCCGAAGCCGCCCATGGCCCCCTCCTCCACCGTGACGATGGCCTCGTGCTCGCGCGCCAGGCGCAGCAGCAGGTCAAGATCCAGCGGCTTGGCGAAGCGGGCGTCGCAGACCGTCGCCGAAAGACCACGCGCGGCCAGCAGGTCGGCCGCCTTCAGGCTTTCCGACAAGCGCGTGCCGAACGAGACGATGGCGACGCTGGTCCCTTCGCGGACGATGCGGCCCTTGCCGATCTCCAGCGGCTCGGCCGGACCGGCCGGCAGCTCCAGGCCCACGCCCTCACCGCGCGGATAGCGGAAGGCGCTGGGGCGATCGTCGATCTCGACGGCGGTGGCGACCATGCGGGCCAGCTCCAGCTCGTCAGCGGCGGCCATCAGCACCATGCCGGGCAGAGCCCCCATGAAGCCGATGTCGAACGAGCCGGCGTGCGTGGGGCCGTCGGCGCCCACCAGACCGGCGCGGTCCATGGCGAAGCGCACCGGCAGGCGCTGGATCGCCACGTCGTGCACCACCTGGTCGTAGCCACGCTGCAGGAAGGTCGAATAGATCGCCGCGAACGGCTTCATGCCGTCGGCGGCCAGGCCCGCGGCGAAGGTCACCGCGTGCTGCTCGGCGATGCCGACGTCGAAGGTGCGGGTCGGGAAGGCCTTCTCGAAGATGTCGAGGCCCGTGCCCGAAGGCATGGCGGCGGTGATGGCGACGATCTTGTCGTCGCGCTGCGCCTGCTTGACCAGTTCCTGGGCGAACACCTTGGTGTAGCTGGGCGGGCCGGCGGCCGCCTTCTGCTGCTGGCCGGTGACGACGTCGAACTTGGCCACGGCGTGCAGCTTGTCGGCCGCGCCCTCGGCCGGGGCGTAGCCCTTGCCCTTCTGGGTGACGACGTGGACGAGGACCGGCTTTTCCTTGAATTCGCGGGCGTTCTTCAGCACCGAGACCAGGGCGTCCATGTCGTGGCCGTCGATCGGGCCGACATAGTGGAAGCCCAGCTCCTCGAAGAAGGTGCCGCCGGTGACCATGCCGCGGGCGTATTCCTCGGCCTTGCGGGCCGCGTCGCGGATCGGGGTCGGCAGCTTTTCCACCACCGTCTTGCCGAGCTTGCGCGCCTTGCGATAGGCGCCGCCCGAGACGAGATTGGCGAGATAGGCGCTCATCCCGCCCACCGGCGGGGCGATCGACATGTCGTTGTCGTTGAGGATGACGGTCAGCTGGCGCGTGGCGTCGGTGGCGGCGTTCATCGCCTCATAGGCCATGCCCGCGCCCAGCGAGCCGTCGCCGATCACGGCCACGACGGCGTTGTCCTCGCCTTTCGCGTCGCGCGCGGCGCAGAAGCCCAGCGCCGCCGAGATCGAGGTGGCCGCGTGGGCCGCGCCGAACGGGTCGTACTGGCTCTCGGCCCGCTTGGTGAAGCCCGACAGGCCCCCGCCCTGGCGCAGCGTCTTGATGCGGTCGCGGCGGCCGGTGAGGATCTTGTGCGGATAGGCCTGGTGGCCGACGTCCCAGATCAGGATGTCCTTGGGCGTCTCGTAGACGTGGTGCAGGGCCACGGTCAGTTCGACCACGCCCAGGCCCGCGCCCAGGTGACCGCCGGTCGCGGAGACGGCGTCGATCGTCTCGGCCCGGACCTCCTGCGCCAGCTGCTTGAGTTCGGCGACCGACAGACCCCGCGTGTCGGCGGGCGAGGTGATCGAGTCGAGAAGAGGCGTTTGCGTCGGCATGTTCGTAGAAAGCGCGGTCAGTTGCGGCGGTCCAGCACGAAATCAACGCTGTCGCGCAGATGATCGGCCCTGTCGCCAAAGATATCGAGATGAGCCTTGGTCTGCGCGGCCAGAAGCTCCACGCGTTCCTTGGCGGCTTCGAGGCCCAGAAGGGTGACGTAGTTGGCCTTGCCCTTGACCGCGTCCTTGCCGCCCGCGGCCTTGCCCAGCAAGGCGACGTCGCCCTCGGCGTCGAGAATGTCGTCGACGATCTGGTAGGCCAGACCCAGGTCCTGGGCGAAGCCCATCAGGGCCGCGCGCTCGGCTTCCTTGGCCCGGCCGATGATCAGCGGGATTTCGAAAGCGAAGGCGATCAGGGCGCCGGTCTTCAGGCGCTGCATGCGCGCCACCGCGCCCAGGTCGTCGCGAACGCCCAGCAGGTCGATCATCTGGCCGCCGCACATGCCGCGCGCGCCCGAGGCGATGGCCAGCTTGCGCACCAGCTCCGAGCGGACATGGCCGTCGTCGTGGGTGTCGGGGTGGGCCATGATCTCGAAGGCCGCCGTCTGCAGGGCGTCGCCCGCCAGGATCGCGGTCGCCTCGTCATATTGTACGTGCACTGTCGGACGGCCGCGACGCATGTCGTCGTCGTCCATCGCCGGCAGGTCGTCGTGCACCAGGCTGTAGGCGTGGATGCATTCCAGCGCGCAGGCCGCCCGCAGCACCGGCCGCTCGGGCAGGTCGAACATCTTGCCGGTTTCCAGCGCGAAGAACGGCCGCAGGCGCTTGCCCGGACCCAGCGCCGCGTAGCGCATGGCCTCGGTCAGCCGGCTTTCGGGCCCGTCGGCGCGCGGCAGCAGCTCGTCGAGCGCCACGGTGACGATGTCGGCCGCCTGGGCGATGCGCTTGCCAAGGTCGCTCAAAACAGCTTTCCCCCGTTCGGCGCCGCGCGATCCACCGTCACGAGGACGACTTCGCCCTCGTCGTCGGGAAAGCCCAGGCAAAGGACCTCCGACATGAACGGGCCGATCTGGCGCGGCTTGAAGTTCACCACCGCCGCCACGCGGCGTCCGACCAGCTGGTCGATCGCGTAGTGGCGGGTCACCTGGGCCGACGAACGCTTGACGCCGATCGCGGGCCCGAAGTCGATCGTCAGCTTGTAGGACGGCTTGCGGGCTTCGGGAAAGGCCTGCGCCTGCGTGATCGTGCCGACGCGGATGTCCACGCGCTCGAAATCCTCGAACGCGATCGTCGGCGAGATCTTCGCGGCGGCCTGACCCATCAGGAGAACTCGGCCGGCTCGACGCCCGCGGCGCCGCCCTGGCCGAGCACGATCTTCTCGACCTTCAGGCGCGCGGCTTCCAGCTTCTTCTCGCAGTGGGCCTTCAGGGCCGCGCCGCGCTCGTAGATGTCGATCGACCGCTCCAGCGGCGCCTGGCCCGATTCCAGCTCGGACACGATCTTCTCCAGCTCGGCCAGGGCCTGCTCGAAGCTCAGGGCCGAGAGATCATGCGCAGGGGAAGCGGCGTCGGTCATTTCTACTCCAGGGAGAAGCAGGCACCCTAGTTGGGCAGGCGCGTGCGGGCAACGGCTGTGAGGCTTCAGGAGCGCTCGAAACGCTTGACGCACCAGTATTGGAAGCCCTGGTCGAGCGTCTTCTTCAGGCCGCGCTTCTGCAGCGCCACGCCGATCATGGTGTTGAAGAAGCCATGAGCGACCAGCAGCACGTTCCTGCCGTCCTGCGACAGGGCGATCAGGGCGTCAGCGGCCGCGTCGGCGCGCACCTCGGCCTGCTTGCGGCTTTCCTGGCCCATGTGGTGATCGAAGAACCACCACCAGAAACGCGAGAAGAAGCCCCACTTCTTGGGCGACAGCTTGATCCAGCTGGGCCAGGGCGGCGGCGGCAGCGGCGCTTCGATGAACATCGGATCGCGCGGGAAGTCGCGGCCGCCGGCGATGGCCTGGGCGGTCTCGATCGAGCGACGGCGGGTCGAGGAGATGATGACGTCGGCCTTGCGGGCGATGTCGAGCAGGCAGTCGGGCGGGGTCTGTCCGGCCAGCAGGCCGCCCTCCTCGTACAGCGCCCACCAGTCGCCATAGGCCTGGGCGCTGAAGTGGATCTTGCGCGACAAGGCGGGCTCGCCGTGGCGCGCCAGGACGATCGCCCCGGGTGGGCGGACCACGGGCGAGGCGGTCTGGTCGGCGGTCGGTGCGTCGGCCATTTTCCTCGACGGTCCGGCTCGCGCGGGGCGCGGCGCCGGGTCCCTATCCTTCCTGAAGCGCTCGAACATGCGCCTGGGCCGAACGGCCCAGCGCTTCGAGGTCGTACCCGCCCTCGAGCGAGGAGACAATACGCCCTCTGGATCGACGGTTCGCGACGGCGACGATGGCCCGCGTCGCCCAGGCGAAGTCTTCGGCCTCAAGGCTTTGCTGCGCCAAGGGATCACGTAGGTGGGCGTCGAAACCGGCCGAGACCAGCACGAGGTCGGGGGCGAAGGCGTCGACCCGCGCCATCAGCCCGTCGAACGCCTTGCGCCAGGATTCGCGGGCCGCGCCGGGCGCCACCGTGGCGTTGACGATGTTGCCGACCCCGGTCTCCGACGGATCGCCGGTGCCGGGGTAGAGCGGCGACTGGTGGATCGAGGCGACCATCACCGTCGGGTCGTTCTCGAACGCCGCCTGGCTGCCGTTGCCGTGATGGACGTCGAAATCGACGATCGCCACCCGTTGCAGGCCGCTGGCCTGGGCGACGCGGGCGGCCACCGCCACGTTGGAGAACACGCAAAACCCCATGGCCGTGCCGGGCTCAGCGTGGTGGCCGGGCGGCCGCACGGCGCAGAAGGCCCGGCTCCCCTCCCCGCTCGCCACATGGCGCACGGCCGCCGCCACCGCCCCGGCCGCCCGCCGCGCGGCGATCAGGCTGCCCGTGGACATCACCGTGTCGGGGTCGAGGGCGTGGATCCCCGCGTGCGGCGCGGCGGCGAAGATCGAATCGACGAAGACGGCCGGATGGATGCGCAGCAGGTCGGCCGGATCGACCAGCGGCACCTCGAACGGCTCCAGATCGAGGCCCGCCTCGTCCTCCAGCGCGTCGATCACCGCCCGCAGCCGCTCCGGGCTCTCCACATGGCCAGGCCCCGGCCGGTGGTCGAGCATGTCGGCGTGGGTGAACAGCGAGACGGCCATGGAACGAGGTTACGCCGGATGCAGCGGCGGAGCCAAGCGGGGCCGAAGCGACTTGGCGTCAACCAAGCTTCAGATGTTGGCTGCCCGCCGGGATGCCGGGCTCGAGGGCGATCTCAAGGGTTCGGCCCTCGATGACGCCCGAAAGCCCGTACGCCGGATTCAATTCTAGCCGGAACTCGCCTTCCGAACCGCGCGTGATGGACAGTCCCATCAAGGCGTTCTGATGATTGAAATCATAGAGCTCCAGAGTCGTCAGGTCGCCGACCAGGAACGTGACGACCACATGTTTTGAACAGACATAGAAGCCTGCCGCGTCAACATCGCTGGTCATTTCGAAGCCGTGGACCCGGAGCGAACAAGTCTCGCCCATCCGGTCAAGCGTGAGTCCGAGAACCTCCGCGTCATGAAATCTCGGCGCGTAGCCGAACCATGAGGCAAGCTCGCGCCCGCCCGGCACGCTGTTCAGCAACTCTATGTCCAAGACTACCTTCCGAACTCCGCACGCTGAGCGTGCGCGACGGCGGGCAATCAAGCGGAAAAGACTTGGGGCGGCAAGGCCGGCTACGGAGGCTCCGCCTCGCCCCCTTACCTACACCCCCGCCTTCGCCGCAGGGCGGGCGTTCATCTCGTCCAGCCAGCGCTTGACGTTGACCAGCGCCGGATCCGGCCGGAACCGAGCCATCCGCGCGAAGTCGATGCCGGTCACCGCCAGGATGTCGGCGATGGTCACCCGGTCGCCGGCGATGAACGGGCTGTCGGCCAGCCGGCGGTCCAGCACCTTGATCCCCTTCTCGGCGGCGGCGCGGTTGTTGGCGGCCACTTCGGGGACCTGGGTCTCGATCGCCGCCAGGGCCGGATGGCTGTGGCGCACGGTCAGCATCAGGGGCGTGGCCACCAGCATCTCGGCCCGCCGCGCCCACATCTCGATGATCGCCGTCTCGCGCGGGTCGGCGCCGAACAGGTTCGGCTCGGGATAGACGCTTTCCAGATAGCGGCAGATGGCCACCGACTCGGTGATCGTGGTCCCGTCGTCCATCTCCAGCGCGGGCACGTTGGGCAGGCCGGCCCTGGCCATGTAGTCGGGCGCGCGGTGCTGGCCGGAGAAGATGTCGACCTCGACGATCTCGACGTCCTCGATCCCTTTCTCGGCCATGAACCACCGCACCCGGCGCGGATTGGGCGCGCGACGGCTGTCATAGAGCTTCAACGAAAAATCCTCCCGGTTTTGGCCGGGAGGATCGTTCGTTTTCGTAGCGGAAGGAAAGAGCCTTACAGCCCGAACAGCGCCCGCGGCATCAGGCCGATCAGCGAACCGGTCAGGCAGGTGGCCAGGAAGCCGGCCAGCATGGCCTTCCACACCAGGCTCAGCACTTCCTGGCGACGCTGGGGCACCAGCACCGAGAAGCCGGCGACGTTCATGCCGACCGAGCCGATGTTGGCGAAGCCGCACAGCGCATAGGTCATGATCATCCGCGAGCGCTCGTCGAGCGTGGCCGCGCCGGTCTTGGCCATCTGGATGAAGGCGGTGAACTCGGTGAGGATCAGCTTTGTGCCCAGCAGGCCGCCGGCGGCGCCGGCTTCCTTCCAGGGAATGCCCATCGACCAGGCCAGGGGCGAGAACACCACGCCCAGGCCGCGCGTCAGGCTCAGCGGCTGGCCGCCGATGGCCGGCAGCATGGCCAGGAACTTGTCGAGCATGGTGGCCAGGGCCACGAACACGATCAGGGTCGCGCCGACGTTCAGCGCGATCTGCAGGCCGTCGGTGGTGCCCTTCATCACGGCGTCGATCGAGCTGCCGTAGGTCTTGTCCTCGGTGGCGAGATCGAGATCGCCGCCCTTTTCCAGCGGATCCGACGGCACGACGATGCGGGCCAGCAGCACGCCGGCCGGGGCCGAGATGATCGAGGCGGTCAGCACGTGGGCCGCGGCGTTGGGCAGCACGTCGGCCAGGATGGTGGCGTAGGCCACCATGGTCGAGCCGCTGACGCAGGCCATGCCGACCGTGATCAGCATGAAGAGTTCCGAGCGGCTCAGCTTGTCGAGATAGGCGCGGATGAAGATCGGGCCTTCGATCTGGCCCATGAAGATGGTGGCGGCGGTGGCCAGGGCCGGCGGGCCGCGCAGGCCCAGGGTCTTCTGGAACACGAAGCCGAAGCCTTGGGCGGCCCACTTCAGGATCTTCCAGTGCCACAGCAGCGCCGACAGGGCGCAGACCACCAGGATCACCGGCATGACGCGGAAGGCGAAGATGAAGCCCGCGCCCGGATTGCTCACCGGATAGGGCTGGTCGCCGCCGGCCAGGAAGCCGAACACGAAGGCCGTGCCGGCCTGGGTGGAGGCGCCGAGGCCCTCGACCGCGCCGTTGACGCCGCGCAGCATCTGCTGGGCCTGAGGCAGGCCGAACAGGAGCACCACCAGGCCGACCTGGATGATCAGGGCGCCGACGGCCAGCACCCACGGGAAGCGCTTGCGATTTTCGGAGACGAGCCAGCAGAGGCCCAGGGTGAGCGCCAGGCCGGCGAGGGCCTGGACGTTCTCAGGACGGAAAAGCAACGGCAGAACCTTGAATTATGTAGCGACGCCCCCGCGACGCCGACCAAGGGGCCAGTTTGTCCAACACAAGCGCGTCCGGCGCAAGCGGCTTGCTTAACCTTTGGCGTCGCGGGCGCCGGCGCCTCCCGGGCGAACAATCACCGCCGAATTGCAGTCACGTCCGCTCTCCCTTCCCGTTGGCGGATGGGGGAAGGGTCGGGGATGGGGGTGACGCGGCGGTTCAGCCGGCAAGGCCCGAGCCACCCCCACCCAACCCTCCCCCATCGAGGGGGAGGGCTTCAGTCCGATCAGGCGGCGATGTTCACCGACTGGGTCGAGGTCGAGCTGCTGGAGCTGTCGTCGCTGGCGGTGCTGGTGGTCATCGCATCGGCCAGCTGCTGAAGCAGCTTCTGCATCATCTCGGACGCCAGGTTCGAGCTGGACAAGGTGTCCATCACGCTGGAAGCGCTGTCGGAGCTCGGATCCAGCAGGCTGGAGAATTCCGTGCTCGACAGGCTGCCGTCGCCGTCGCTGTCGGCGGCCGAGATCAGGCTGGAGGCGGCGGAGGCCGCGTCGCTGCTGTCGGTGTCGGCCGCGGCCAGTTCAGCGGCCGAGACGGTGCCGTCCTGGTTGGTGTCGAGGGCGTCGAACACCTGGCTGGCCGCGGCTGCGCCGCCGGCGCCGCCACCACCACCGCCTTCACCACCGCCCGCGCTCTCGCTCGGCGGAGGTCCGGGCGGCGGACCGCCCATCGGGCCCGCGCCGCCCGAAGCCTGGGCCAGGGCCGCGAACTCGTCGCCCGACAGCGTGCCGTCGCCGTCGCTGTCGCCGTCCGAGATCAGGCTCTCGACGGCCGACGACACGTCGTCCGACTCGCCGAGCGCGCTGCTCAGGGCCGTGGTCAGCTCGTCGCTCGACAGGGTTCCGTCGGCGTCGGTGTCGAGGGATTCGAAGATCCCCTGCCCGCCGCCCATTCCCCCCATCTGGCTCGTGCCGCCTTCCTGCATGGAAAGCAGCGAGCCGAGGGTTTCGGAGCTGAAACTTTCGCCGCTGGAGCCTTGCGAGCTCATGGCCGGCGGGGGCGGCGGCGGGGGTGAACCGCTGCCGACCTGCATTTCTTGCCCAGTGGACGAGCCACTGGACGACGACGTGGCGCTGGCCGCGGACGTCGTTGAGGAGCTGCGCATCGACTGCAGCAGCTGCTGCATGATCGAAGAACTGCTCAGGCTGGAAACGCTCAAGGCGATTTCTCCTGGTGCCGGTGGACGCGCACGAAGCGCGAGAAACGCGCGCCCTTGCCCCGGGCGCGCTCCGACACCAGCGAAAAACATTCCACATTTCAGCGTGTTGCAGTGATGAAATGTGAACCATCCCGATCCTTCTCCCCTTGCGGGAGAAGGTGGCGGCCGAAGGCCGACGGATGAGGGGTCGCACAAACGCAAAACGCCGCGACGGCCGATCGGCTGTCGCGGCGTTCGATGTCTGAGAGACCCCTCACCCGACCTCCCTCCGGGAGGCCACCCTCTCCCACAAGGGGAGAGGGGTCAGGATCATTTCCCCGAGACCAGTTCCTTCACCAGCGCCTCGCGGCCGTAGACCTTGGTCAGGGCCTCGGTGATCGCCGCCGTCGAGACCACCACGGTGCGGTTGATCGAACCGTCATAGCCGAAGGCGCCGCCCAGCGAGTGGATGTTGCCGTCGAAGGCGGCCCCGATCACCCGGCCCTTGGCGTCGATCACCGGCGAGCCGGAATTGCCGCCGATGATGTCGTTGGTGGTGACGTAGTCGTAGACCGTCTTGGGGTTCAGCTTGTCCTTGGCGGCGATCCAGCGCGGCGCGGCCTCGAAGGGCTCGGCGCCGGTGACGCGGTCGTAGAAGCCGGCGAAGTCGGTGAACGGCGTGATCGTGCGGCCGCGATGGGTCCAGCCGGCGACCTTGCCGTACGACAGGCGCAGGGAGAACGTCGCGTCCGGATAGACGCTGTCGCCCAGCACCGCGAAACGGGCCTTGGCGATGCGCTCGGCCGCCGCGTCGGTCGGCGCGGTGACGGTGGCCTCGTAGGTCTTGCGCACCTCGCGGCCCGCGCCTTCGGTCTTCAGCACGAACTGGATCATCGGGTCGTCCGAGGCCTGAACGGCGGCCAGCCCCCCGTCCCACAGCGCCTTACGCACGGCCGGATCGGCCAGCTTGCTGCCGGCGACCAGGCGGGCCGACAGGCCCTCGGGGCTTTCCTTGCCCAGCAGCAGCTTCACCGCCGGCGCGTCGGCGGTCAGGTACTCGCGGGTCTTCAGCAGCCAGTGCTCCAGATAGAGCTGCTCCAGCGGCGCATCGACCGGCTTGACGTCCAGCAGGCGCTTCTCGGCCAGCGGCAGGCGGGTGTCGGCATATTCCGGGAGGCGCTCGGCCGCGGGCTTGGCGCGTTCCTGGGCGCCGCGCACCAGGGTGCGGGCGTAGCCGTAGAGGTCCGAACCGCCGCCGGCCGAGGTCTCCAGCTGGCGCATGGCCACGAACTGGTCGGCAAGGGCGACCTGCGCCTTGTCGATCTCGCCCCACGGATCGCCGATCTCGGCCGACAGCTTGGGATCGGCCGCGACCTTGGCCTTCAGGTCGGTCTCGGCGGCGCGCTTGGCGTCCATGAACTTCTTGTCGCTCAGCACGAACTGCTGGCCGAAGAACACCTTGAAGCTGTTCTCCACCCCGGCCAGCGGCTGGTTGGCGATGCGCTTGTTCTCTTCGCTCCGCTCGCCGAACTGGATCAGGCGGCCGCGCATCTCCGAGCGCTGCAATTGGCCGACCGGGATGATCAGGTCGCGGTTGGTCTCCAGCTGCGAGACGGTCAGCTGGCGCTGGGTGGTGCCCGGATTGCCGGCCACGAAGGTCGGCTCGCCCTCGACCGGGGCGGTGGCGCGCCAGGTCAGGTGGTTCGGGGTCACCGCCGGCTTGCCGTCCTCGTACAGGCGCAGGAAGGCGCTATCGAGGTTGAAGCGCGGGAAGTTGAAGTTGTCCGGGTCGCCGCCGAAGAAGGCCGTGGCGTATTCCGGCGCGAACACCAGGCGCACGTCGGCGTAGCGGCGGTACTTGTACACCTTGTACTGGCCGCCCCGGTAGAAGCTGATGGTCTGGCAGCGCAGGGTCTTGTCCTGGCCGCAGGCGGCCAGCTCGGCGGTGGCGAAGGCGGCGTCCCGCGCCTTGACGAAGTCCTGGCCGGTCTTGCCCGCGCCCGCGGCCTTCACCTGGTCGGTGACGTCGACGATCGACAGCAGCACCTCGGCCTGCATGCCCGCGCACTTCAGTTCTTCCTCGCGCGCGCCGGTCAGGAAGCCGTCCTTGACGTAGTCCTTGCCCTCGCTCGACAGCGACTGCGAACAGTCGGCCACGCAGTGGTTGTTGGTCAGGACGAGGCCCTGCCCCGACACCACCGAGGCCGAGCAACCGGTGGTCAGGCGCACGGCCGAGGCGCGCACGGTGTCGAGCCACTTCTGGTCGATGTCGACGCCGTAGGTCTGCTTGACCTTGGCCGAGGGGAAGTTGTCGAAGGTCCACATCCCCTCGTCGGCCTGGGCGGCGCCGGCGGCCGCGAACGAGAGCACCAGGGCCGAAGCGGCCAAAGTCGAAATCTTCATGAGGCGTCCTTGCCTAACGCGTGTCCCTGACGCGGATGATTACCTGGGCGTCGCCGATGCCGATACCGGCGTACAATGTAACACCTCATAACCAAGCCGAACCGCCGCCGCCAGCCCTGTTTCGCCAGCCCTGTTTCGGGTGTCGGCGTGCCGACGCAACAAACGTGCTCGCGCACGGCGTTTCGTCGAAGGGATTTAGCTTACCCCGATTTAACTTGGCCGCACGGCGATCCCACTGTTCTCCTACAACCGTGAATTGGGGGAGCAGTCCGTAATGTCGTTGGCCTTGGCCACGTTGCTGTACGAGTGGCGTCGATACATGGCGGCCGTCGTCGCCCTGGCCTTCTCGGGCCTGCTGGTGCTGGCGCAGGTCGGCATGTTCGTCGGCATCGGCAAGGGCTTCACCGCCCAGATCGACCGCGCCCGCGCCGACATCATGGTGCTGGGCCCCGGCGCCAAGGCGCTGTTCGGCGGCCCCTCGGGCCTGCCCCGCCGGATGATCCCGCTGGTCTACAGCCACCCGGAGGTGATCCAGGTCGCCCCGCTCGACGGTTCGGGCGGCCGCTTCCAGAACATCCTCTCGCCCGAGGAGACGGCCAAGGCCGAGGCCCGCGCCAAGCGCGGCGAAAAGGGCGGCAACGGCCGCAAGACCGAGTTCGTCAACGTCACCGTCATCGACGCCATCCCCGGCTATGTGACCGTGCCGACCGACTACACCAGTTCGATGATCGAGGCCCTGCGCCGCCCCTACGCCGTGGCCGTCGACCAGACGGCGCTCAAGCGGCTGGGCGTCAAGAAGGGCGACAAGGCCCTCTACAACGGCAAGACCATCACCATCGGCGTGGTCACCACCGGCTATCCCAACATCATCCAGCCCACCCTGGTCATGTCGCGCGACACCCTGCGGATGCTGGGCGAGGCCGACACCGGCCAGCGCGTCGGTCCCCTGATGGTGCAGATCCGCGACCCGGCCCACGCCGAGGTCGTCGCCGCCCAGCTCAACAAGAAGGCCGACGGCAAGTTCCGCGCCTGGACCCGCCAGGAACTGGCCGACGCCAATTCCGGGGCCATGCTGGAAGACCAGATCATCGGCATCATGCTGGGCTTCTCGGCGTTCCTGGGCCTGCTGATCGGCGTGGCCATCACCTGGCAGACCCTGCGCGGGGCGATCATGGCCAACATCAAGGAGTTCGCCTCCCTGCGGGCCCTGGGCGTCTCCATGGGCGACCTGCGCAACATCGTCATGGAGCTTTCCTTCTGGGTCGGGATCGTCGGCGTGTTCGCCGCGGGCCTGCTGACCTGGCTGGTCAGCCTGCTGGCCGTCGCCGGCGGCGTGCCGATGTACTTCCCGCCGGTGCTGGTCGCGGTCGTCGCCGTCTTCCTCGTCGTCATCGCCATGCTGTCGGGCTTCCTGTCGCTCGGCGTCCTCAAGAACAGCCAACCCGCGGACCTGCTGCGATGAGCGGAAACAACAACGCCCACAAGCGCGGCGAGACCGCCCTGGCCGCCAAGGGCCTGGTCAAGCGGTTCAAGACCGGCCGCACCTTCATCGAGGTGCTCAAGGGGGTCGACTTCAACGCCCGCCACGGCGACGTGACCATGGTCATGGGCCCCTCGGGCTCGGGCAAGTCCACCCTGGTGGCGGCGCTGTCGGGCCTGCTCAAGCCAGACGAGGGCCACGTCTCGGCCCTGGAGGCCGACGACCTGTGGGCGCTGCCGCCGGGCCGCATCGACCGCTTCCGCCTGGATCACTGCGGCTTCATCTTCCAGGGCTTCAACCTCTTCCCCGCCCTCACCGCCAAGCAGCAGGTGATGACGGTGCTGAAGTACCAGGACGTCGGCCCGGGCGAGGCGGCCCGCCGCGCCCAGGCGGCGCTGGAGTCCGTGGGCCTTGGCCCCCGCGTCAACCAGCGCCCGTCGGAACTGTCGGGCGGCGAGAAGCAGCGCGTGGCCATCGCCCGGGCGCTCGCCAAGAACCCCAACCTGATCTTCGCCGACGAACCGACCTCCGCCCTCGACGGCAAGAGCGGCGAGACGGTGATCAAGCTGCTGCGCGCCGCCGCCACCGAGCGCGGCGCGGCGGTGATCTGCGTGACCCACGACCCGCGGCTCGAGGCCTATGCCGACCGCGTCATCCACATCGAAGACGGCCGGATCCTGGACGACGTGCGCCGCACGCCGGACGCCGATCCCGCGCCGCTCAGCCACTGATTTCCCGGGGGAAGTTCCACATGCCCAGGTTCCTGCGCCGTCCGGCCTTCTGGATCGTCATCGTCGTCATCGGCCTGCTCGGGGGCGGCTTCTTCTACGTGAAGGGCCAGGCCGCCGAGAAAAAGAAGAAGCTCGAGGTCGCCGCCGCCCAGGAAGAGCCCTCCCCCTACGCGGCCATCGCCAACGGCAAGGCCGACGTCGAGGGCGGCGTGATCCAGGTGGCCGCGCGCCGCCAGGGCATCGTGCGCCAGGTGTTCGTGCAGGAAGGCGACGTCGTGGTCGCCGGCCAGCCGCTCGCCAAGCAGGAGGACGACGAGCCGCGCCTGGCCGCCCAGACCGCCGCCGCCAACCTGGCCTCGGCCCGCGCCCAGCTGGCCCTGCACCAGGTGCAGCTGCGCACCGCCCAGCGCGAGTACAAGCGCCTGCAGAACCTGTCGGCCTCAAACTTCGTCGCCGCCCAGCGCCTCGACCAGGCCAGCGACCAGATCGCCCAGGCCCAGGCCAATATCGGCGCCCAGCAGGCCGCCATCGCCGTCGCCACCGCCCAGGTCGGCCAGGCCAACTTCACTCAAGAACTGACGGTGATCCGCGCGCCGGCCAACGGCCGCATCGCCCGCCGCTACGCCAATCCCGGCGCCGGCGCCTCGACCCTCAACGTCACCTCGATGTTCGATCTGGAGCCCGATACCCAGCGCATCGTCCGCGCCGAGATCGTCGAGGCCGACCTGCCCAACGTGAAGCCCGGACAGGAGGTCGAGATCCAGCCCGAGAGCGACCCCGACAAGGTCTATGTCGGCCGCGTCCTGCGCCGCGCCGCCGTCTTCGGCGCCCGCAAGCTGGCCTCCGACGACCCCAGCCAGCGCAGCGACGAACGCGTCGTCGAAGTCGTCGTCAGCGCCGACGGCGCCCCGCTGCTGGTCGGCCAGCGCGTGCTGGTCAAGTTCATGAAGCCCGGCAAGAAGGCCGGCACCAAACGCGACAAGCCGACCGCTCCGGTGGCCGGCGGCCTGACCAAGCCGAAGAAGACCTGACGACGAAGCCCAAGGCGGGGGCGCCCTTGACGCCCTCTCCCGGCGGTCGCACAAACGCGCCAAACCAAACACGCGTTTGAGGGAGACTTAGGGCATGGCGGACGACATTCGCTTCGACGGTCAGGTGGCGATCGTCACGGGCGCGGGCGGCGGGCTCGGGCGTCAGCACGCCCTGGAGCTGGCCCGGCGCGGGGCCAAGGTGGTGGTCAACGACCTGGGCGGATCCGTCGACGGCTCGGGCGGCTCGTCCGACGCCGCCAAGGCCGTGGTGGCCGAGATCGAGGCCTTCGGCGGGCAGGCCATCGCCCACGGCGCCTCGGTGACCGACGACGCCGGCGTCGCCGACCTGGTGAAGACCACGATCGACACCTGGGGCCGCATCGACATCCTGGTCGCCAACGCCGGCATCCTGCGCGACAAGACCCTGACCAAGATGGAGCTGGCCGACTTCGAGGCCGTGATCCAGGTCCACGTCTTCGGCACCTTCAAGCCGATCAAGGCCGTCTGGGACATCATGAAGGCCCAGAACTACGGCCGCATCGTCGTCACCACCTCGTCCTCGGGCATGTACGGCAACTTCGGCCAGTCCAACTACGGCGCGGCCAAGATGGCGGTGTTGGGCCTGATGAACACGCTGAAGCTCGAAGGCGCCAAGAACAACGTCAAGATCAACGCCATCAGCCCCGTGGCCGCCACCCGCATGACCGAGGGCCTGATGCCGCCGGAAGTGCTGGAGAAGCTGAAGCCGGAATACGTCACCCCCGGCGTCGTCTACCTGGTGTCGGAAGACGCCCCGACCGGCGCGATCCTGACCGCCGGCGCCGGCGCCTTCGCCCTCTCGCGGATCTTCGAGACCGAAGGCGTCTATCTGGGCGAAGGCGGGCTGTCGGCCGAGGAAGTTCGCGACAGCTGGGAGCAGATCACCGCCGAGCCGGGCCAGCAGGCCTATTTCAACGGCGGCGAGCAGGGCCAGAAGTTCTTCAGAAAGCTCGCCGGCGGCTGAAGCTTCCCTAAGGTAAAGCATTACGGCGCGGGCGCGGGATCCAGGTCTCGCGCCCGTCGCTTTTCAAAGCTGACAAAATTGTCAAAAGAGCGCCATTCGCGATTTAGGCGAATACATGGCTTTACCTAAGGGAAGCCGGCGTTTCTGACGTAACGACGAATAGAGTGAGGCCTAAAAGCCGCCATTTCTTTGACGCGATGAACAAAATTCACCGCGAAGCGAATAAATAGCAACGTTTTTTGAAAAGATCAGTTAGAGGCGACAGCAACCTCCAGCGCTGCAAGGCGTTTGGCGGACCGAACAGCCTCCCCAAGCTCCCTTAGAAGGTGCGTCAGTCATGTCTCTCTCGCGTAAGCTCCTGGCCGCCGGCGCGGCCGTCGTCGCCCTCGCCGCCGCCTCGCAAGCCTCGGCTTCGGGCTTCTACCTGCAGGAACAATCGGTCCGCGGTTCGGGCCGCGCCTATTCGGGCGAAGTCGCCGACACCGGCGCCGCCAGCCTGTGGTGGAACCCGGCCGCCATCGCCAGCGTCGAGCACGCCGAAGTCTATGGCGGCCTGCACGCCATCCTGGTCAACTCGGACGTCAAGAACACCGGTTCGACCATCACCCGTCCGGGCCAGGCGACCACCGCCATCAGCGGCGAAACCCGCGAGAGCAACCCGATCCTGAACGGCCTGCTGCCGAACTTCGCCGGCGCCTGGCGCCTGAACGACAAGATCGTCGTCGGCCTGTCGACCGCCGCCCCGTACAACTTCACCACCAAGTACGGTGAAGGCAACTTCGCCCGCTACGACGCCCTGAAGTCGCGCCTGACCTCGATCGACATCCAGGGCACGGTGGCCTACCGCCTGACCGACCAGATCGACCTGGGCGTCGGCGTCAGCGCCGAATACGCCGACGCGAACCTGACCAACGCCCTGCCGCAGGTCTCGCCGCTGCTGGCCGACACCGGCCGCCAGTCGCTGACCGGCGACGGCTGGGACTACGGCTGGACCGTCGGCGGCCAGTTCCGCCCGACCTCGACCCTGACCGTCGGCGCCAGCTACCGCTCGAAGATCGAACACACCCTGAAGGGCCAGGTGACGATCGCGGGCCTGAGCAGCGTCCTGGCCGCCAGCAACGGTTCGTTCGACGGTGAAGCCACCATCACCACCCCGTGGATGGCCACCCTGGGCGCCCGCTGGGCCGTGACCCCGAAGACCACCCTGAACGCCTCGGTCAGCCGCATCGGCTGGAGCGAGTTCGACGCCATCCGCGTCACCCGCGCTGCCGGCACCACCGTGATCGACCAGGACTACAAGGACATCACGACCATCGCCATCGGCGTCGATCACCAGCTGACCCCTCGCCTGACCCTGCGCGGCGGCGTCCAGAAGGACCCGACCCCGACGCCGGAAAACGGCCGCACCGCCCGCGTGCCGGACGGCGACCGCATGCTCTACGCCGTCGGCGCCACCTGGGCCGCCAAGCCGAACCTGATGCTCGACGTCGGCGCCAGCTACATCGACTTCGACAAGGCCGTGATCACCCGCACCGACGTCTCGTACGCCGGCACCGCCGCGGCCACGACGACCGTCCTGAAGGGCGAAGCCACCGGTTCGGGCGCCGTGCTCTCGACCGGCGTCCGCTGGACCTTCTAAGGCTTTCCAGCCTCTGAAACGGAAAGGCCGCCCGGATCGCTCCGGGCGGCCTTTTTGTTTGTCCGGGGGAGACCCCCTCCGGCCCTCTGGGCCACCTCCCCCAGAGGGGGAGGATCTACGCCGCGCAGATGCTCCCCCTCTGGGGGAGCTGTCGCGGAGCGACTGAGGGGGTTTTAGCCCCCGACCGTCGCCCAAACCGCCTTGGCCGCCTGCACGAACGCCTTGGTCGCCGCGCTGTCCGGCGCGGCCAGCACCACCGGCCGGCCCGCATCGCCGGCCTCGCGCACGGCCATCTCGATCGGAACCTGGGCCAGCACCGGCACGCCCAGCGCCTCCGCCTCCGCGACCCCGCCGCCCGAGCCGAAGATCGGGATCGGCGCGCCGGTCGCCGGGTCGGCGAAGAAGGCCATGTTCTCGATCAGGCCCAGGATCGGCGTCGCGGTCTTGGCGAACATCGCCGCCGCCCGGCGGGCGTCGATCAGGGCGATCTCCTGCGGGGTGGTGACCAGCACCACGCCGTCGATCCGCAGCTTCTGCACCAGGGTCAGGTGGATATCGCCGGTGCCCGGCGGCAGATCGACCACCATCACGTCCAGCGGCTCGGCCTCGGAACCCCAGGCCACGTCGTGGATCAGCTGGCGCACCGCCGACGAGGCCATCGGCCCGCGCCAGATCATCGCCCTGCCCTCGTCGACCATGAAGCCGATCGACATCAGCTTCACGCCGTGGGCCTCGAGCGGCAGCAGCTTCTTGTCTTCGAAGGTCGGCTCGCCGTCGACGCCCATCATCCGGGGCGCCGAGGGGCCGTAGATGTCGGCGTCCAGCAGCCCGACCTTCAGGCCGAGGCCCGCCAGGGCGCAGGCGAGGTTCGTCGAGACGGTGGACTTGCCCACCCCGCCCTTGCCCGAGGCCACGGCGATCACGTGGCGCACGTGGGCGGGCTTTTCCGAGGCCGGCGGCGGGGCGACCTGGGCCTGCGGGTCGTCGGCCACCCGCGCGCCCTTGCGCACGCGGGTCGTCTCGGCCGGGGCCTGGGCGGTGAGCACCACCTGGGCCCGGGTGATCCCCGGCAGCGCCGCCAGCGCCTTCTCGGCCGCCTCGCGCACCGGCGCGTAGCCGCCCACGCGTGAGGCCGGCACCTCCAGCACGAAGCCGGCCTTGCCCTCGCGCACCACCAGCCCCTGCACCAGGCCGGCCTTCACCAGGCCCAGCCCCGTGGCCGGATCCTCGATGCGATCGAGGGCCTCGCGGGCGTCATCGGGAGTTGCAGAAGAGCTTGCGGTCACGTCAGTGTCTTGCCTTGTCGCGTGGGGGTCCTCATATCCGCGTGCGGGGTTTGTTTTACAACCCCGCCAGCCAACAAGCCTGAGGAGGTCGCCCCGCGGCCTCCGGACCAACAAGCCCAAGGAGGTTGCCCGCAACCTCCGCCAACAAGAACGAGCGACGGGAAGACAGCGCCGCCCATGCCCTGGAACGACAACGCCGGACCCGGCCCCTGGGGCTCGCCCCCGCCGGGCGACGACAAGAACGACGGCGGGCGCAAGTCCGACCCGACACGCCGCCCCCCCGGCCCGCCCGGCGTTCCGCCGCCGCCTATCGACGTCGCCGAACTGGTCGATCGCCTGACCGGCCGCCTGCGAGAGACCTTCGGCGGCCCCGGTCGCGGCAAGGCCATCGCGCTGGGCGCCGCAGCCGTGGTCGGCCTGTGGCTGGTCTCCGGCGTCTATGTCGTCCAGCCCAACCAGCAGGGCGTGGTCACCACCTTCGGCGCCTACAGCCGCACCAGCGATCCTGGCCTGCGCTACCGCCTGCCCTGGCCCATCGAGGACGTCGAGCGCGTGCCCGTCACCTCGATCCAGACCCTCGACGTCGGCGGCGTGCCCGGCGCGGAAGTCCCGGCCGAGCGCCTGATGCTGACCGGCGACGAGAACATCGTCGACCTGTCCTTCACCATCCAGTGGAGCGTGTCGGACGCCGGCAAGTTCGTGTTCAACGTCCGCGCCCCCGACGCCGTGATCAAGGACGTGGCCGAAAGCGCCATGCGCGAGGTGGTCGGCAAGACCGCCCTCACCCCGATCCTCACCAACGGCCGCGGCCAGGTCGAAAGCCAGACCCGCGCGCTGATGCAGCAGACTCTGGACCGCTACAACATCGGCGTGCGCATCGAAGGCGTCCGCATCCAGGTCGCCACCACCCCCGCCCCGGTGCTCGACGCGTTCCGCGACGTGCAGCGCGCGGCCCAGAACGCCCAGTCGGCGGCCAACATCGCCCGCGGCGAAGCGGCCACCGTCATCCAGCAGGCCAAGGGCTACCGCGAGCAGGTGGTGCGCGAGGCCGCCGGCGACGCGGCCCGCTTCAACCAGGTCTACGAGCAGTACAAGCTGGCTCCCGGCGTCACCCGCGAGCGCCTCTACATCGAGACCATGCAGCGCGTGCTGGCCAAGTCCAACAAGGTCATCATCGACAGCAAGGGCGCCAACGCCCCGGTGATCCTGCCGTCCGACACCTTCCGTCCGCGCGTCGCTCCCGCGCCCGTCGATGGAGCCGCCCGATGAGCCGCGTCCGCAATCCCAACACCCCGCTGATCGCGGCCGGCGCCACGGCCTTCGCCGCCCTGATCCTGCTGTCGACCACCGTCTACCAGGTCGACCAGCGCCAACAGGCCCTGGTGGTGCGCTTCGGCGATCCCGTGCGCGTGGTCCTCGACCCCGGCCTCCACCTGAAGGCCCCGATCGACAAGGTGCTGCGCTTCGACAAGCGCAACATCGACATCGCCGCCAACCAGGAAGAGGTCACGGCCGCCGACCAGGAGAAGCTCGTCGTCGACGCCTTCGTCCGCTACCGCATCTCCGATCCGCGCCAGTTCTACCGCAAGCTCGGCCGCGAGAGCGTGGCCCGCGATCGCCTCGACCGCATCGTCAACGCCGCCCTGCGCGAGCAGATCGGCCGGCGGAACTCCGAGGACGTGATCGCCGGCAAGCGCGCCGAGATCATGGCCGACATCCGCACCGAGGTCGCCCGCCAGGTCGCCGGCTCGCAGCTGGGGCTCGAGATCATCGACGTGCGCATCAAGCGCGCCGACCTGCCCGAGCCCAACCAGCAGGCGGTGTTCGAGCGCATGCAGACGGCCCGCAAGCAGGAGGCCGCCGAACTGCGCGCCATCGGCGACCAGCAGCGCCGCGAGATCGTCGCCACCGCCTATGAGGAAGCCGAAAAGATCCGAGGCGAAGCCGACGCCCAGCGCGCCCAGCTGTTCGCCTCCAGCTTCGGCCGCGACCCCTCCTTCGCCGCCTTCTACCGCTCGATGCAGGCCTACGAGCAATCGCTGGGCCAGGGCGACACCACCCTGGTGCTCTCCCCCGACAGCGCCTTCTTCAAGTACTTCGACAAGGGCCCGGCAGGGTAACCCCTCTCCCCTTGCGGGAGAGGGTGGCCTCGCGGAGCGAGGTCGGGTGAGGGGTCTCTCAGACCTGTCCGCCGAGTTCGCTCCTCCCCCGTGAAACGGGGGAGGTGGCGCGCTGCGGATACGCAGCGTGACGGAGGGGGCGAGACTGGGCTCAGCGCATCCCTTCTCCCGTAAAATCCCCGCGAAAGCGGGGACCCAGGTGTTTTATCGTCGAGCGCCGTAGGTTTCAGAAAAAGCCTGGGTCCCCGCTTTCGCGGGGATTTTACGGAGTTTGGATTGGGGCTGACGGGGACAGACGAAGCTGCCCCCCCGTCCGGGGCGAACCAAACCCCAACAAATCCAGCCGCTTACAACTTTCTCACCGCTCTGGATCAGACGCGCTCAAACCACCCGCATAATAACCCCGTCTCGCCGCACCGAAGGGGCGCGCGGCCAGCGACCATGCGGCGGCGGGATGCGATCGAGCGGGATTGGGGCGGATTGGGAAGATCCGTCGCGTCCGGGGACCTGGCGCTGGCCAGGCCCGCCCGTCGTCGGCTTGGGCGAGGATTACAGAGCACCCCTCTCCTCGTCGCCGCCCGACAGGGAAACCTCGAAGGCGGTCCTGGTAAGGCGTTAAGAGCGCCGCCGCCCGGGAAGCCGGCAGCCAAACGACCGCGCGGAGCGCCTTGGCTTCGTCGAAACGGTAACAACACAAAGCACCTCCGGGCGTCGCCCGGGCGCTCCGCTCCCCTTCATCCACTCGCAGCGAAAGCGCGGGGACGAAGCGCCGTGCTTACCCCCTCAGTCGCTCCGCGACAGCTCCCCCAGAGGGGGAGCATCTTGAAGAGCGCCGCGCCAACCAGATCCTCCCCCTCTGGGGGAGGTGGCCCGGAGGGCCGGAGGGGGTCGCCGTAGGCGACTACCGCCGCTCCACCGTCTGGCGCGCCATCGGGGCCAGCTTGGCGAGCAGCTTGTTCTGGGCGGCGAAGGGCACGCCTTCCTTGTCCATCGCCCACTGCAGGTTCTCGACCAGGGCGTTGAAGTCGCGGGGCGTGATGCCCTGGTCCTTGTGGGCCTGGGTCATGTCCTTGCCGGTGTAGTCGCAGCCGCCGCCCAGCACGTAGCAGAACTGCTCTGTCAGGGTCCGCTTCAGGCGCACGACGTCGGCGGTGGCGAAGATGTCCTTGATGCGGGGGTCGGCGAGGTTGCGGTCCACCAGATCGCTGGTGATCCGGGCCAGGCCTTCGCGGCCGTGGAAGGCCTCGAACACCGCCCTGTCGCTCATCGGCGTCGCCCCGGCGTTGGCGTTGGACTGGACGTAAGGGTCGACCGGCTGCTCGCCGGGCGGAACGGCGGCGTCCTGGGCCTGGGCGAGGCTCGAGAAGCCGAGGGCGAAACCAGCGGCCAGGGCCGCGCGGAGGGCGTTGTGGCGGATCATGATCTGGCGCTCCTAGAAGCCGGCCTGCAGCGAGACATAGAGCCCGCGCTGGTCCTTGAAGGTGGCGATGTCGCCCAGGTCGACATAGGCCACGGTCACCGAGACGGTCTTGTTGACGGCGTAGGCGGCGAAGACGTCGACCCAGTCGCTTTCCTTGGCGAAGCCCAGGTTGTCAGGCTTGGTGCGGTACTCGGCCCCCAGCGCCAGGCGCTTGCTGACCAGCCAGCCTGCCGAGCCCTCGAACTGGGCCCGGTAGCTGTCGTTCCTGTCGCCGCCGAAGCCCAGCAGCCCCGTCTGGTTGGCCTTGGTCAGCCGCACCGTGCCGTTGAGGATCAGGCTCTTGTCGAGCAGCAGCTTGGTGGCGGCCGCGTAGTAGTCGACGCCGCTGTCGTCCTTGCCGCCCACGGCCCGCACGATCGCGCCCTGGTCGTTCTTCTTCCACTGGGCGCCGACGGCCACCTGCGGAACCCAGGTGTCCTGGTCATAGACCAGATCGCCCAGCACCCGCACCTTCACGCCGACCACGTCCTGCTTGAAGGTGAAGCCTTTGCCGAGGCCCAGCTTGGCGCCCGTCGCTCCAGTGTCGAATTCCTGGCGAGCGAGCGACAGCTCGACCCGGTCGAACAGCCCCACCGCCCCGCCATAGGCGCGCAGTTCGTAGTCGGGCACGTTGACATAGGTGGCGTGGACCTTGCCGCCGACGCCGCGCGAGGTCTCGTTGCCGGCGATCACCGCCCAGGTCGACAAGCCGCCGCCGGCGCTGCCTTCCAGGGCGCTGACGCCGCCGGTCAGCAGCAGCTTGCCCCCGGGCTCCATCTCGCCGGCCAGGGCCGATCCGCCCCACAGCGCGCACCCCAGCGTCATGGCGCAACCCGCGCCCGCCAGCACCGCCGTCTTCGTCCCGCCCATGCCGCCCCGATCCCCGAAATCCATGCGGGCGACGCTAGGGGCAAGACTTTACGTAATCGTTAGAACATCTCGCCTATGGTTAGACTTCAGCGCTGCGACAATTTGTCCTTCAGCTTCGGGGAAATCATGCGCAAGATCGTCGCCGGCTCGATCAAGATCGCCTCAATACTATTTTCGGTTGCGATTTTCTCGACGCACGCCATGGCGGCGGACCTCACGCTCGCGGTGCGCGGGAGCGACGGCAAGCCCGTGGCCGACGCCGTCGTCACCGTCTACCCGGGCGGCCAGCCGACCAAGGGGCCGATCAAGTTCGATTGGCCTTACCGCGTCGCCCAGCAAAACATCCAGTTCAACCCGTTCGTGCTGATCGCCCCGGTCGGCGCCGAGGTCTCGTTCCCCAACCTCGATAAGGTGCGCCACCACGTCTATTCGTTCTCGGCCGGCAACAAGTTCGAGCTGAAGCTCTACGGCCGCGAGGAGAACCGGGTCGTGCGCATGCCCGCCGTCGGCGTGGCGGCCATCGGCTGCAACATCCACGACCAGATGGTCGGCTTCATCAAGGTGGTCGACACCCAGTACGCCGCCAAGACCGACGCCTCGGGCAAGGCCGTGATCCGCGGCGCGCCGGACGGCCCGGTCGTGGTCAAGGTCTGGCATCCCTATCTGCGCGCGCCCAAGAACGAAAAGACCGTCCCGGTCGCCGCCCTGCGCGGCGCGGTCTCGCAGGACGTCTCGGTCGAGCTGCGCGCCCCGGCGGCGATGAGCCACTAGGGCCGCCCGATGTTCCACCGTCTGCAGACCAGACTGACCGTCCTCTACGCCGGGCTCTTCGCCCTGGCGCTGGGAGCGATCGCGGTCACCGTCTACCTGACGATCGCGGCCACGGCCCAGCAGGCGGTGCGCCAGGAGCTGGCCGCCACCGGCGGCGTGTTCGACCGCGTCTGGGCGCTGCGCACCCAGCGCCTGCGCGACGGCGCCGACCTGCTGTCGCGCGACTTCGGCTTCCGCGCCGCCGTCGCCACCCGCGACGCCCCGACCATCACGTCCGCCCTGGCCAACCTGCGCGGCCGCATGGGCCTGGACCTCGCCGTGATGATGAACGTCGACGGCGAGCTGACCGGCGTCGATCCGTCCAAGCTCGACGTCGAACGCCTGTGGACCGCCCTCGACGCCGAGGATGGCGCCGGCGGCGTCTTCATGGTCGGCGGCGAGCCCTACCAGCTGATCTCGGCGCCGATCCTGTCGCCCACCCTCACCGGCTGGGTCGTGTTCGGCGTCCGCCTCGACGACCGTGAGATGCGGGCGCTGGAACGGCTGTCGGCGATCCGCCTCGACGCCGACGTCTTCAGCCGCGCCACGGCGCGCGACGGCGAGCCGTGGCGCGCCCAGGACGCCGACCGCCAGACCCCGGCCCTCACCGCCTTCGTCGCCCAGGCCCTGAAGGGCGACGGCGCCCCCGGCCGCGTCCAGGGTCCGGCCGGCGACGAACTGGTGCTGGCCAAGCCGCTGAAGGCGCTGGGCGGCGGCGCCTCGGCCCTGGTGCTGCGCTATCCCCTCGCCCTCGCCCTGGCGCCCTATCGGCTGCTGCTGGCCGCCGTGGCGCTGGCCGGCCTGGTCGGCGCGGCCCTAGTGATCGCCGCCAGCTGGATGCTCTCGCGGGGCCTCGCCCGCCCCATCGCCGAGCTCGACGCCGCCGCCCGGGAGCTGGAACAGGGCCGCGAGGTCCAGGTCGCCGTCCAGACCCGCGACGAGATCGGCCGCCTGGCCGAAAGCTTCAACCGCATGGCCGACGGCATCCGCGACCGCGAGGCGCGGATCACCCACCTGGCCATGCACGACGCCGAGACGGGCCTGGCCAACCGCCACGCCCTGGAAACCGAGATCGCCGCCCGCATGGCCGCCGATCCGAGCCAGCCGGTGATCATCGGCGCCCTGGGCCTGGACCGCTTCACCTTCGTGCGCGGGGCCATCGGCTACGCCCTGGCCACCGAACTAATCGTCGAGATCGGCGAGCGGGTCCGGTCGCACAATCCCGACGTCATGGTCGGGCGGCTGACCACCTCGACCCTCTGCGTCGTCTCCAGCTTCACCGATCTCGACGAGGCGGTCGCCGTCGTGACCTCGGCAACGCCGATCCTGGAAGCGCCCGTGCGCCTGGGCGGCGACCTCGTGGACATCCACGTCAGCAACGGCCTGGCCGCCGGCCGCCAGGGCGAAAGCGACCCACACCGCCTGATCGAGCAGGCGATGATCGCCCTGGACCAGGCCCGCGACGCCGGCAAAAAGGCCGCCGCCTTCGACGAGACGGCCTATGGCGATCCGGCCAGCAACCTCTCCCTGATGAGCGAGATGCTGGAGGCCGTGCGCACCGGCGCCCTCTTCCTCAACCACCAGCCTAAGCTCGATCTGCGCACCGGCGCGATCACCGGGGCCGAGGCCCTGGTGCGCTGGATCCACCCCACCCGCGGCTTCCTGGGTCCCGACCTCTTCGTCGGCATGGCCGAGGAGACCGGTCACATCCGCGCCCTCACCGACTACGTCATCGACCAGGCCATCGCCGACCAGCAGGTGCTGCGCGCCGCCGGCCACGACCTGCTGATGTCGGTCAATATCTCCGGCCGACTGATCGACGACCTCGGCTTCGCCCGTCAGGCTATCGAGCGCGTCACCCAGGCCGGCGCGCGCATGTGCTTCGAGATCACCGAGACGGCCGTGGTCGGCAACGCCGCCGTGGCGCTGCAGGTGCTGGAGCAGTTCGCCGCCGCCGGCGTCGCCGTGTCGATCGACGACTACGGCTCGGGCCTGTCGTCCCTGGCCTATCTCAAGCAGATCCGCGCCGACGAACTGAAGATCGACAAGGCCTTCGTCATGGGCATGGATCGCGAAGCCAAGGACGCCCTGCTGGTCAAGTCGACCGTCGACCTGGCCCACAGCCTGGGCCTCAAGGTCGTCGCCGAGGGCGTGGAGTCGCGCGAGGCTCTGGCCATGCTGCAGGTCATGGGCTGCGACATCGCCCAGGGCTATCACATCGCCCGGCCGATGGGCCTGCCGGCGCTCACCGAGTTCCTGGCCGCCTGGGGCGCCGAGGAAGAGGCGGCCGATCCCCAGGCCAAGAAAGCCTGAACCTTCAGGCCTGTCGCTTCAGCAGGTCGAGCACGACGTGCAGGCTGTCGGCGATGTGGACGCACTTCTCGTGCATCTCCTCGGTCGGATCGAGGATGTCCGGGACCATGATCGTCATCATCCCCGCCCCGTGCGCCGCGCGGACGCCGGGATGGGAATCCTCCAGCGCCAGGCACAGCGTAGGATCGACGCCCAGCCGCTCGGCGGCCAGCAGGTACGGGTCCGGGAACGGCTTGTGCCGCGTCACGTCATGGTGCGCGACCACCGCGTGGAAACGGGGCAGCAGGTCGAAGCGGCCCAGATACCGCTCCACCGCCGGCAGGCCGTTCGAGGTGGCGATGGCGCGTGGCAGGCCCAGGTCGTCCAGGTGATCGAGGATCTCCTCGACGCCGTCCTTCAGCCGGATCTCGGCTTCGAGCAGCAGCTCGACGTCGGTCCACAGCCGCTCGAAGAACGGCTTCACGGGGAAGTCCTCGCCATAAAGCTCGCGCAGCATCACCGCGCACTCGGGATTGGTCTTGCCGACCATCGAGGCGTAGGTCGCCGCCGTGATCGGCGCGCCGAACACCTTGCCGGCGTCGATCATCGCGGCGCGATAGACGGTCTCGGTGTCGAGCAGCAGGCCATCCATGTCGAAGACCACCGCTTCGACGCGGCGCGGGAAGCTCACTGGGCGAACTCCTCGGCGCGATAGCCCTGGAAGTAGAGCAGCGCCGTCAGGTCGGCATGATCGACCTTCGCGTGGGCCCGGGCCGCCACGATCGGCTTGGCGCGATAGGCGACGCCCAGGCCGGCGGCCTCGATCATCGCCAGGTCGTTGGCGCCGTCGCCCACGGCCAGGGCGTCGGCCGGGGTCAGACCCAGGGCGGCGGTCTCCTCGTTGAGGGCGGCCAGCTTGGCCTCCTTGCCGAGGATCGGATCGCCGACCTCGCCGGTCAGGGCGTCGTCGGCCTCGATCAGCGTATTGGCCCGGTTCAGGTGGAAGCCGGCGGCCTGCGCCACCCGGCTCGTGAAGAAGGTGAAACCGCCCGAGACCAGGGCGCAGCGGGCGCCGTGCGCGGCCATGGTCTTCACCAGCGTCTCGGCGCCGGGGTTGAGCCGCACGCGCTCGTCGAAACAGGTCTGCAGGGCCGTGGTCGCCAGGCCCTTCAGCATGCCGACCCGCTCGCGCAGCGCGCCCTCGAAGGCCAGCTCTCCGCGCATGGCGCGCTCGGTGATCTCGGAGACCTGGTCCTTGACGCCGGCGAAGTCGGCCAGCTCGTCCAGGCATTCGACGTTGATGATCGTCGAGTCCATGTCGGCGATCAGCAGGCGCTTCCTGCGGTTCAGGGCCGGCTGGATGGCGAAGTCGACGGGCTTGTCGGCGATGGCGGCGATCACGCGCTCGCGGACCTGGGCCGGATCGACGTCGAAGGTCACGTCGATCGCGTCGGGGCCGAGCGCGACGACCTCGCCGAGCGACAGAGCTGCGGCGAGGATTTCGGCCTCCGGGCCGACGAGGGTCAGGACGTGCATGAACGGGGCGGCTAAGCCAGTCGCCCCGCCCCGTCAAGCAACTTGCAGAGCGAACCCGCTCAGCCCGCCTCGATCCCGGTGCAGCGCTGCAGCAGGGCGACGCCCGCGCGCTTACCGGCCGTCTCGGCGGATTCGCCCGGCGCCGGCTTGACGTTCTCGAACAGGAAGTCGAGCCCGTCCTCGTAGACCTTGCTCGCCTTGACGCCCTTCTCGGCGCCGTCCTCGAAGGCCTCGTCCATCATCGTGCGCCCCTTGGCCCCGAAGGCTTCGAGCACGAACTGCATGCCGCGCCCGTCGGCGCCCTTGCTGGCGAAGACCTGCGGATAGCTGGTCGCCACCTTGCCCAGGATCACCAGCACCGCGCCGCAGCCAGCCTTCTCCTGAGGCGTCAGGTCGGGCGCCGGCGTGGCCGCCATGGCGGCGGCGGCGGCCGAGGGAGCCTTGGGCTTGTTGGGCGTGACCGCGGCCAACGCCGGACCGGCCGTCAGGGAGGCGACCATCGCGGCCGCAATCATGTATGTACGCTTCATGGACCAAGCCGCCCCATACGCAACCGTCGCAACGCCCTTCGCTGACGACTCGCGCGTCTGGATGATCGCCGGACCGACGGCCAGCGGCAAGTCGGCCTATGCCCTCGATCTGGCCGAACGCACCGGCGGCGAGATCGTCAACGCCGACTCCATGCAGATCTACGCCGGCCTGCGGGTGCTGACCGCCGCCCCCTCGCCCGAGGAGGAAGCCCGCGCGCCGCATCACCTGTTCGGCGTCGCCGACGTGGCCGACGGCTGGTCGGTCGGGCGCTGGCAGGCGGCCGCCGTCAGGGTCCTGCACGACATCGCCGCTCGCGGCCGGCCCGCCATCGTCGTCGGCGGCACCGGCCTCTACTTCCGCGCCCTGACCCACGGCCTGGCCGAGGTGCCGCCGGTGCCAGAAAGCCAGCGGGAAATCTCGGGCCTGCTCTACGCCGCCCAGGGCGAGGCGGGTTTCCGCGACCTGCTGCGCCCTCTGGACCCCGCCGCCGAGGCTCGCATCGAAAGCGGCGACCGCCAGCGGCTGGTCCGCGCGCACGCCGTGGCCGTGGCCACCGGCCGGGCGCTGTCGGAATGGCAGGCCGACACCCGGCCCGTCCTGCAGGCCGGCGAATGGCGCGGCGTGGTCCTCGACCCGCCCCGCGCCGAGCTCTACGCCCGCTGCGATGCGCGTCTGACCCTGATGGTCGAGAACGGCGCCCTCGAAGAAGTCTCGGCCATGGAGACGCGGGGCCTGGATCCCGCCCTGCCCGCCCTCAAGGCCGTCGGCTATCGCGAACTGGCCGCCCACCTGCGCGGCGAGACCAGCCTGGACCAGGCCCTGGACGCCGCCCGCCAGGAGACCCGGCGCTACGCCAAGCGCCAACTCACCTGGTTCAGGAACCAGACGCCGGACTGGCGAAAGCTCGACCCACTGCACAAAGGCTCGCAGGATCCGGGCGACTTGGCGTAAGGGCCTGGACCAGCCCGCCACAGGATTTTCCGATGACCGAACTCGCCCGCCTCGCCGCCGCCGTCGCCGCTCGTCTGACCGAGCGCGGCGAGACCGTGGCCGTCGCCGAGTCTTCCGCCGGCGGGTTGATCTCGTCGGCGCTGCTGGCGACGCCGGGGGCCTCGAAGTTCTACGCCGGCGGCGCGGTCGTCTACACGGCCCGAGCGCGCCTCACCCTGCTCGACATTCCGCAGAAGGCCATGGACGGGCTGCGCTCGGCCAGCGAACCCTACGCCATTCTCCTGGCCCGCGTGGCCGGCAAGAACCTGAAGGCGACCTGGGGCCTGTCGGAGACCGGCGCCGCCGGGCCTGAGGGCAATCGCTACGGCGACGCGGCGGGGCATGCCTGCTTCGCGGTCGTAGGCCAGGAGCGAGAGGTCAGTCTTACCATCGAGACCGGGATGGATGATCGGCGGGCGAACATGCAGCGCTTCGCCGAGCAAGCTCTTGCCCTGCTTCTTGAGACGTTGGGCTGAAATTCGCGCCAGACCCATTGCGACTTATCCGCCACGGGTCGTTTCTTGCGTCAAACCGCGCCTTGACGCCCTCAGGCGAGCATGGCATTCCCCGATCATCCATTTGGAGCAACACTCGTGCGCACCACCATGATCGTACTTATGGAGCGGCCGTTCACGGCGTGACCTCGAAGTCACGTTGATAGATCGGTCGCGCGCACAAAGGTCCTTCGGGGCCTTTTTTCTTTTTCGCCGCACCCCAAAGCCCAGCTTTCCACGTCCATCCGGGACTTCCGCCATGACCGCCCATCAGACCATCGAGAGCAACGCTCCCGCCGATGCCGCCAACCGCGCCATGACCGGCGCCGAGATCGTGGTTCGCGGCCTCGTGGACCAGGGCGTCGAAGTCCTGTTCGGCTATCCGGGCGGCGCGGTCCTGCCGATCTACGACGCGCTGTTCCACGAGCCGCGCCTGCAGCACATCCTGGTTCGCCATGAACAGGGCGCGACCCACGCCGCCGAGGGCTACGCGCGCAGCTCGGGCAAGCCGGGCGTCGTCCTGGTCACCTCTGGCCCGGGCGCGACCAACGCCATCACCGGCATCATGGACGCCCTGATGGACTCGATCCCGATGGTCGTCATCACCGGCCAGGTCCCCACCCACCTGATCGGCACCGACGCCTTCCAGGAAGCCGACACCGTCGGCATGACCCGCTCGTGCACCAAGCACAACTACCTGGTCAAAGACGTCCGCGACCTGCCCCAGATCATCCACGAGGCCTTCAAGATCGCCACCACCGGCCGTCCGGGCCCGGTGCTGATCGACATCCCCAAGGACGTCCAGTTCGCCAAGGGCGAATACTACGGCCCGTCCGAAGTCGCCTCGAGCCACGCCTATTCGCCGCGCATCAAGGGCGACGCCAGCCGCATCGCCGAGGCCGCCCGGATCATCGCGGGCGCCCGCCGGCCGATCTTCTATACCGGCGGCGGCGTCATCAACGCCGGCCCCAAGGCCAGCCAGGCGCTGCGTGAGTTCCAGGCCCTGACCGGCGCGCCGGTCACCTCGACCCTGATGGGCCTGGGCGCCTTCCCGGCCGCCGATCCGGCGTGGCTGGGCATGCTGGGCATGCACGGCACGTTCGAAGCCAACAACGCCATGCACGATTGCGACGTCATGATCTGCGTCGGCGCCCGGTTCGACGACCGCGTCACCGGCCGCCTGGACGCGTTCTCGCCGGGCAGCAAGAAGATCCACATCGACATCGACGCCTCGTCGATCAACAAGAACGTCCGCGTCGATCTGCCGATCGTCGGCGACGCCGGCAGCGTTCTGGAAGACCTGATCGAAGCCTGGAAGGCCGCCGGTCACCAGCCCAACAAGGGCGCCCTGACAGACTGGTGGGCCCAGATCGACGCCTGGCGCGCCCGCCAGTGCCTGTCCTACAAGCGCTCCGAGACGGTCATCAAGCCGCAGTACGCCATCCAGCGCCTGTACGAACTGTCCAAGGACAAGGACGTCTACATCACCACGGAAGTCGGCCAGCATCAGATGTGGGCCGCCCAGTTCTTCCGCTTCGAGGAGCCGAACCACTGGATGACCTCCGGTGGTTTGGGCACCATGGGCTACGGCCTGCCCGCCGCCCTGGGCGTGCAGCTGGCCCACCCCAAGAGCCTGGTCGTCGACATCGCCGGCGAAGCCTCGATCCAGATGTGCATCCAGGAACTGTCGACGGCGATCCAGTTCGATCTGCCGGTCAAGATCTTCATCCTGAACAACGAATGGATGGGCATGGTCCGCCAGTGGCAGCAGCTGCTGCACGGCGAGCGCTACAGCCACTCCTATTCCGACAGCCTGCCCGACTTCGTGAAGCTGGCCGAGGCCTACGGCGCCGTCGGCATCCGCTGCTCGGACCCGGCCGAGCTGGACGCCAAGATCCTGGAGATGATCAACAGCGACAAGCCGGTGATCTTCGACTGCCGCGTCGAGAAGCACGAAAACTGCCTGCCGATGATCCCCTCGGGCAAGGCCCACAATGAGATGATCATGGGCGAGGTCGAGGACATCGGTAACGTCATAGGCGAGGACGGCGCGGGGCTGGTCTAAGCTTTACAATTCATGGGCGCATTGAGTGAAAATGCGCCCATGCCGATATTCGAGTGGGATCCGGAAAAGGCGAAGTCCAACTTTTCCAAGCATGACGTAGCCTTCGAGGACGCGACCATGGTCTGGACGGACCCGCTGCACGTGATCTACCCGGATAGGGTGGTCGACTACGAACAACGCTGGCATGCCGTGGGCGTAGTCGGTCTTGTGACGGTGCTGCTGGTGGTTCACATCTATGTCGGCGATGCTGGCGCGGAACGCGTTCGCATCATCAGCGCGCGAAAGGCGACTCCCTGGGAGCGCAAGGTCTATGAACAAGACAACGCTTAGCGAAGAGCAACGCGAACGACTGGCTAGGTTGGACGCTTTGCCCGACGACCTGATCGACACGACGGACATTCCCGAAGCGCCGCATGAAAACGCCCGCCTGGCGCGGCGTCCAGGGCAAGGTCAGGCCCTGGCCCACCCGGACGCGGTAGCGCTCGACGCCGACATCGTGGGCTGGTTCAAGGAACACGCGGGCGGCAAGCCCTATCAGACCGAAATCAACCGCGTGCTCCGCCAGTACGTGGCCAAAGCAGAAAAGAAGCGCGCCTGATGACCGCCAACGTCCAACCCGCCCCCGCCTCGGCCTACGACCTCAGCCCCAACGAGCAGGCCGAGCAGACGGCGACCTTCGCCCTGCTGGTCGACAACGAGCCGGGCGTGCTGCATCGCGTGGTCGGCCTGTTCGCCGCGCGCGGCTACAACATCGAAAGCCTCACGGTCGCCGAGACCGACCGCAAGGCCCACACCAGCCGCATCACCGTGGTCACCCGCGGCACGCGCCAGGTGCTCGACCAGATCGAGGCCCAGCTGAACAAGGTGGTCAACGTGCGCCGCGTGCACGACGTGACCCGCGACCCCAACGGCGTCGAGCGCGAGCTGGCCCTGGTCAAGGTGCGCGGCTCGGGTCCCAACCGCGTCGAGGCCCTGCGCATCGCCGAGATCTTCCGCGCCAAGCCGGTGGACACCACGCTGGAAAGCTTCGTGTTCGAGATTTCCGGCGCGCCGTCGAAGATCGACAAGTTCCTCGATCTGATGCGCCCGCTCGGCCTGGTGGAACTTTCCCGCACGGGCGTCCTTTCCATCGAGCGGGGCGTCGAAGGGATGTAACGGGCCATGGGCGTGATCGGACCGGCCGTCTTAGCGGGAGCCCTGATGCTTTCCGTCCAGACCCAGCCGGTCGCGCCCGTCGCCCCTGCCCCTGCCCCTGCCCCACCGCCGCCCGATCCGGCGGTCTGGTGGTCGAACGAGATCCCCCGCCCCGCCTCCGAGGTCGAGCCGCTGTCGGGCCGACGGCTGGGACGCAAGGAACAGCCCGTTCCCGTCGACAACGGCGTCGATCCCCTGCTCTACCGCCTGTGGGGCCTGCAGCCGCTGCAGATCCAGCTGGTCCGTCGCGGCGAACTGGTTCTGGAGGCCTGGGCCCGCCCCGCCCGCGGCGTGCGCCAGGCCGTCATCCGCGTCACCGTGCGCCGCGACGGCCGCGCCTTCGTCCAGGCCCGCGCTGGCCTGGGCTGCTGCACCCCCGAGATCGGCCGCCGGGTCGACATCAACGCCGAACTGCCAGGCGAACGCATCGCCGCTTTCAAGGCCCTGGCCGGCGACCGCGCCTGGAGCCAACCCCGCAGCGTGATCGTCGACTATGGCGGCGGCTCGATCGAAGCCCTGTGCGTCGACGGCGTCTCCTGGGACGTCACCCTGCTGGTCCCCGGCCAGGCCCGCCATTTGCGCCGCGCCTGCGACGACGCCGAGGTCGGTTCGATCGCCGGCGTGCTCTCGGCGGTCGTCGGAGCGGCGGCCGGACGCGATCCGCTGTTCGACGCGGTGCTGCCGCGCGGCGGCGACTTCTCGCGCCAGTCCAAGGCCTACGCCGACCTGATCGCCCAGGGCGGCCAGCTGAAGGCCGGAACCTCCAACCGCCCGCAGCCGCCGGCCGTGCCGGTGGTCGATGACGACGAGCCAGAACCGCCGCCCGTCACGCCCGTCACGCCTCCGGAAGCCGCCGCCCCGCCGCGCTGATCCGTAGGATCGTGCAATCAATGCGGAGCATCACTCTACCGACTGGACGGCCGGCCGGGGCATAGTGGCCTCGTACCGCCGCAGCCGCCTGCGGCGCTCCCCCAAAACCAAAGCCCCAAATCAAAGCCAGGCCATGACCCGCCACACGCCCCGTCGCGCGACGGCGGCTCCGCGTTGGTTCGCCGCCGCCCTGCTGGCGGCCGCCGCCGTCGCGACCGCCCTGCCCGCCCTGTTCTCGTCCGCTACCGCCTGGAGGATCCTGCCATGATGATCGACCACCTCCCCGTTTCCGGCGTCTGGTCCTCGCCCGACGGCCGCTACAGCCTGGAGCTTCGCCCCAACGGCCGCTTCGTCGAGGTGCACGCCGAGCCCAGCGGCGTCTTCACCGGCGCCTACGTCCTGGTCGGCGAGACGTTGAAACTATTCGAGGACCACGGCGCGGTCGTCACCGGACGCCTGGCCGAAGGCCGCCTCAGCCTGGGGAGCGTTTGACGCTTCCCCTTCCCTCCTGGGGTGCGAAGCCCTATATTGGGATTGTCCGGCTTCGGCCGAACTATGGGGATAAACGCGCACGTAATAAGCGGACTGGACCCGGGTGCGATTCCCGGCGGCTCCACCAAATCTTTCCCGAGTTATCACGGGACTGCATGGGGCCGATCAGCATCGACAGACGTGTAAAGGTGTATGCTTTCTCTCGGCTTGGCCCACCGTTTCGGGCCATTAAACTAAATGCGAACGATAACTTCGCTGAAGAGTTCGCCGTCGCTGCGTAATGCGGTGCAGGTGAATTCGCCTCTTAAGTCCTAGGGGTTCAGATCCTTAGGCGGGGCCCGGAGGGAGCCTGGCAACAGAATCCCTCCACTTTCCTGCTCATCCTGAAATTTGATCACCCGCTCGTTCGGCGCGTCTTGCGTCGGGCTCAACTCTCGCGAGGCAGGAGCATTGCGGCCAGGCTCCCGACGGCCGGGACCTTCGACGGCCGGGCCAGATGCGACACTCTCTAAAATAGTATGCGCCTACCGCATGCGGGCGCCTTTGCCGGAGGCTCGCGACGGGTTACGCTGGCCCTTCGAATTTCGTTTTTGCTTAATCGAAGATCCATGGCCCGCACTCCTCCGACCGAAGACCTGATGCAGTACGAGGCCATGGCCCAGGACGCCCTGCGCGGCGTCGTAAAGGCTGCGCTGAAGAAAGCCGCTGCGCCCGGCGGCCTGCCCGAGCCGCACCACCTCTACATCACCTTCAAGACCCAGGCGGCCGGCGTCTCGGCCCCGCAGGACCTGCTCGGCAAGTATCCCGACGAGATGACGATCATCCTGCAGCACCAGTACTGGGACCTCGCCCCCGGCGAGACCTTCTTCTCGGTGACCCTGAAGTTCGGCGGCCAGCCCAAGCGCCTGTCGATCCCCTATTCGGCCGTGACCCGCTTCTACGATCCGTCGGTGCAGTTCGCCCTGCAGTTCGAGGCCCCGGAGATCGAGCCGGCCCCGGTCGAGCCGGAACCCGAGCCGACCCCGCCTCCGGCCGATGGCGACGAAGCGCCGAAGATCATCTCTCTCGACCAGTTCCGGAAGAAGTAGGCCTTGAACGACGTCGTCTCGGAGGAGCGGTCCACTCTTACCGACGAGGCGATCCTCGCGCGTTTCAACGCCTCGAAGAACGCACCGCCCAGCGCCCTGACGCTGGGCTTCAGGCTCATCGCCGTCAGCCAGGCCGAGCGCCGCGTCGAGATCGCCTTCGACGCTCGCGCCGACCTGCTGGCCAATCCGATGGGCCAGATCCAGGGCGGCTTCGTCTGCGCGATGCTCGACGAATGCATGTCGGTGGCCGGTCTGATCACCTCGGGCATGACCCACGTCGTGCCCACCCTCGAGATGAAGACCAGCTTCCTGCGGCCGGCCCTGCCCGGCCCGTTGCTCGGCGTCGGCCGGGTGGTGAAGTGGGGCCGTACGGTCTGCTTCATGGAAGGCGAACTCCATGACGCCGAGGGCCGCCTGCTGGCGACCTCCACGGGCACGGCCCTGCCGACGCCCTTCGCCAAGTTCAAGAAATAGGGATCACGCGGAATGGGGCGAGCGGCGGGCTTTCTGGTCGGACTGGTCCTGGCCTGTCTGGCGATCGCGCCGGCTCGGGCCGAGAGCCCCTTCGACCACTGGGCCTCGGTGGTGATCGCCGGCGACTGGCGCGCCCACGGAGGCGGCTCGACCGAGGCCTTCGACAACGCCCGCCGCGATGTCGCCGAAAACCTGGTCGGCCTGGGCTTCCCGACGCCGACGCAGTTCTCGGTCCGCCCCAAGCGCTATCGCAACCAGACACTGAACGTCTCGAACGCCAAGGCGATCGAGGACGGCCTGAGATCGGCGGCCAAGACCTCGACCGGCGGCTGCCTGGTCTACATCACCTCGCACGGCGCGCCTCAGGGCGTGATCATGGGCAAGAAGCTGCTGCGCCCGCAGGAACTGGCGGCGATGGTCGACGGCGCCTGCCCCGGCCGGCCGTCGATCGTGGTGATCTCGGCCTGCTTCTCCGGCGTCTTCGTGCCCTCGCTCGAACGCGACGACCGGATGATCCTGACCGCCGCCCGGCCCGACCGCACCTCGTTCGGCTGCGGCGAGAGCGACCGCTACCCCTATTTCGACGACTGCTTCCTGGGCGAGATCGGCAAGGCGCGCGACTTCGCCGTCCTGGGACGAGCGGTTCAGGCCTGCGTTGCCCGCAAGGAGATCGACACCGGCGCCAGCCCGCCCTCGGAGCCGCAGCTGTGGATCGGCCCCGAACTACGGCCGCTGCTGCCCCTCTACACCTTCGCCAAGGCCCGCAAACCGGCGCCCGCGCCGAACGCCGCGCCGCCATCGGCGGAAAATTGAACAGCTGCACACTGCTTGTCGTGATTTTCTTCCCGACGCCGGTGTCCCTCGCCTGACGAATTGGCCTAAGAAGACCCTTCTGACGCGTTAGCCGAAGAGGTGGGGTTCGTGACGTTGCGTATGTCGTCCAAGGCCGTGCGGTGCGCGGCGATCGTCGGCCTCTGGCTCATGGGGGCGAACGCCGCCACCAGTCAGGACGCCGCGCCGACGGCGACCGCGACGCCCGCGCCCACGGCTCCCTCAGTTCCCGCCGCCACACCGCCCAGGCCGACCTTCCGCCGTGCGCCAGCGACGCCTGTCGCCCCGATCACGCCGCCTCCGGCCGCCGCCGTTCCAGGCGTCACGCCCCTGCCCGCCCCCGAGCTCGAAGCCTTCGTCGACGGCGCGGTGCGCCGGGCCATGGCCGAGGATCACATCGCCGGGGTCACCATCTCGGTTGTCCAGAACGGCCAGGTGGTGCTGAAGAAGGGCTATGGCGCGGCCAGCCTGGCGCGTGGCCGGCCGGTCGATCCGGACCGCACGCTGTTCCGCATCGGCTCGATCTCCAAGACCTTCACCTGGATCGCGTTGCAGAACGAGATCGACGCCGGCCGCATCCGTCCCGACGCGCCGATCAACGTCTACCTGCCCGAGAAGCTGCAGGTGCGCGACCAGGGCAAGAAGACGCCGATCCGGGTGCGCGACCTCTACACCCACACCGCCGGGTTCGAGGACCGGGTCCTGGGCCAGCTGTTCGAGCGCGAGGAGCGCCGCGTGCGCCCGCTCGACGTCTATCTGCGCCAGGAGCGGCCCAACCGGGTGCGCGAGCCCGGCGTGCTGCCGGCCTATTCCAACTACGGCGTCGCCCTCGTCGGCGCGGCCCTGGCCAACACCGGCGCCAAGCCGTTCGAAGACCTGATCGCCGAGCGGGTGATCGTGCCGGCCGGCCTGCAACGCACCACCTTCCGCGAGCCGCGCGCCTGGCGCGACGACCTGCCCGCGCCCATGGCCCCGGCCCTGGCCGCCGACTTGGCCGAAGGCTACCGCTGGACGCCGCTGGGCCTGGAGGCCCAGCCGGTGGAGTTCGTCGGCCAGATCGCGCCGGCCGGCTCGGCCTCCAGCACCGCGGCCGACATGGCCCGCTACATGACCCTGCTGCTGAACGGCGGGACGATCGACGGCCGCACCGTCTTCTCGCAGCGCGCCGCCCAGGCCTTCCGCACGGCCGGCTATCGCCCGGCCGCCGGCGCCGCCGGCTGGAACGCCGGCTTCCAGGACATCCCCCTGCCCGGCGGCCGCCGCGGCTTCGGCCACGCCGGCGCGACCCTGTGGTTCCATTCCAACATGGTGCTGGTCCCCGACCTTGGCCTCGGCGTGTTCATCTCGGTCAACACCGACACCGGCCAGGACCTGCCCGCCACCCTGCCCGCCTCGATCGTCGAGCGCTTCTACGCGCCGGCCCGCGCCGTGCCCGCGTTCACGCCCCTGAGCCCGGAAGCAGCGCTGGCCTATGAAGGCGACTACCTGACCGACCGCCGCGCCTATGGCGGGCTGGAAGGCTTCGTCGATCGCCTGATCGGCGTCGCCAAGGTCCGCGCCAGCGCCCAGGGCGGCCTGGCGATCACCAGCGACGGCCGCACCCGCCTCTGGATCCCGACCGACCGCCAGGACGTCTTCAAGGCCGCCGACGGCGCCGACCTGCTGGTGTTCCAGCGCCAGGACGGCGCGCCCGCGCGCTTCTTCGCGCCATCGGGCGCGGCCGCCTACGAACGGGTCGGTGCGCTTCTCCGCACCAGCGTACTGGCCGGCGCGACCCTCCTGGCGGCCCTGGCCTCGATCGCCACCCTGGCCGGCGTCTTCGTCCGCAGCCGTCGCGATACCCGCCAGACCACCAGCCAGGCCCGCGCCAGCCTGCTGCAGACCACCCAAGCCGTGCTGTGGCTGGTGGCCATCGCCTGCGTGGCCGCCTTTGCGGCAGGCTCGGGAGACGTGGCCGCGGTGGTCTTCGGCTGGCCCAGCGGCTGGCTGCTGACGGCCTCGGCCTGCGCCTTCATCGCCACGGTGCTGAGCCTCTTCACCCTGATCATGGCGCCGGTGATCTGGCGCGGCGGCCGTCGCGTCGACAGCTGGAGCGACCTGCGCAAGCTGGCCTTCACCGTCACCGCCCTGATCTTCACCAGCTTCTCCATCGTGCTGGCGGCCTGGGGCTTCCTGGAATTCTGGAACACCTGATCCGGCACGGCCCGTGCAGGCTTTCCCCCAGTAGCGATACTGGGGGAGTTCGCGCGTGTCGAAACGGAACGTCTGCATCCTGGCCGGAGCGGGCCTGGGCGCCTGGCTGGCGGTCACGCTGTTCTACGGCGCCTTCGGGGCCGAGCTGATCGAGCGCGCCTTCTGGTTCTACGCGGCCAACGCCTTCCTGGCGGCGGCGCTGGTCACCTTCGCCTTCCAGGCCACAGCAAGACTGCTGCGCATTCCCCGCAGCCGGCGGCTCTATCCGGCCATGGCCTTCGCCCTGCCGGGCGCGGCGGCCGCCAACCTGATCCTGCTGGGCTTCGTGCCCCTGGCGCCGGACGCCGAGCCGTCCAGCCTGGGCCGATACCTGGCCTTCCTGATCGTGCTCTACATCTCGATCGGCGCGTCAGCCCTCGAGCGTGCCCCGCAGAAAGCGCGACTCTAGCTTCCGCACCACGATCACGATCCGCTCGCGCTCGCCCGGACGCCGCTCGACCAGCAGACGGGCGACCTGGGCGTCGTCGTGGAAGGCGTAGCCCTTGATGGCGTCGAGCAGCGCCTTGGCCAGGTTGTCGAGATCCAGCCACGGCGGCTCGCCGACGAACTCCATGCCGATCTCGACCGAGAATTCGCCCCAGGCCGGCCGTGAGCCGCGCCAGGTCTTGCGGAAGAACTCGTAGATCAGCGGCTTGTAGTACTTGGCCTGGGTGGTCAGGCCGTCGACGACGATGGTCAGCTCGCCGCCAGCCTCGCGCGCCCTGACCTTGCCGTGATGGACCCAGTCGTCCCGGTCGAGCTCGGCCACGCTCAGAGCTTTTCGACCTTCACGGCGGTGCCGTAGGCCAGGACCTCGGTGACCCCTTCCATGATCTCGTTGGCGTCGTAGCGCATGGCGATCACGGCGTCGGCCCCCAGTTCGCGGGCGTGCTGCACCAGAAGCTCGTAGGCCTCCTGCCGGGCCGTCTCGGCCAGCTTGGTGTAGATCGACAGGTTGCCGCCGAAGATCTGCTGGATCGAGCCGCCGATATTGCCGATCACGCTGCGCGAACGGGCGGTCACGCCCCGCACCAGGCCGAGATGTTCGACGACGCGATAGCCGGGCAGATCGTTGGTGGTGGCGACGAGCATGGGATCCTCCTGAGGTCCGCCGGTATAACTAACGTCGTTGCGGCGCACCATGGCGTTGCGAAGGCGGCCCTCGGGGGGTAGACCGCCCGCATCATCGCTTGAGGATCCGCCGCATGACCGCCACGCGCACCGAGACCGACACCTTCGGTCCCATCGAAGTCGCCGCCGACCGCTACTGGGGCGCGCAAGCCCAGCGCAGCCTGGGCAACTTCAAGATTGGCTGGGAGAAGCAGCCGCTTCCGGTCGTCCGGGCCCTGGGCATCGTCAAGCGCGCCGCCGCCGAGACCAACCACAAGCTCGGCAAGCTCGACGCGGCCATCAAGGACGCCATCGTCCAGGCGGCCAACGAGGTCATCGAAGGCAAGCTGAACGACCACTTCCCGCTGGTCGTCTGGCAGACCGGCTCGGGCACCCAGTCGAACATGAACGCCAACGAGGTGATCTCGAACCGCGCGATCGAGATCCTGGGCGGCGAGATGGGCACGAAGAAGCCCGTCCATCCGAACGACCACGTCAACATGAGCCAGTCGTCGAACGACACCTATCCGACGGCGATGCACGTGGCCTGCGCCGAGCAGATCGTCTCGGACCTGCTGCCGGCGCTGAAGCACCTGCACGCGGCCCTGAAGGCCAAGTCGGAAGCCTGGGCGCAGATCATCAAGATCGGCCGCACCCACACCCAGGACGCCACCCCGCTGACGCTGGGCCAGGAGTTCGGCGGCTACACCCAGCAGGTCGAGAACGGCATCGAGCGTATCGAGCAGACCCTGCCCAAGCTGATGCAGCTGGCCCAGGGCGGCACCGCCGTCGGCACCGGCCTGAACGCCCCGATCGGCTTCGCCGAAGGCGTGGCCGAAGCCATCGCCGCCATCACCGGCCTGCCCTTCACCACCGCCCCGAACAAGTTCGAGGCCCTGGCCGCCCATGACGCCATGGTGTTCAGCCACGGTGCCATCAACACGGTCGCCGCCTCGCTGTTCAAGATCGCCAACGACATCCGCTTCCTGGGCTCGGGCCCGCGCGCGGGTCTGGGCGAACTGGCCCTGCCGGAAAACGAGCCGGGCTCGTCGATCATGCCGGGCAAGGTCAACCCGACCCAGTGTGAAGCCCTCACCCAGGTCTGCGTGCAGGTGTTCGGCAACCACGCCGCCCTGACCTTCGCCGGCAGCCAAGGCCACTTCGAGTTGAACGTCTTCAACCCGGTGATGGCCTACAACTTCCTGCAGTCGGTGCGCCTGCTGGCCGACGCGGCGATCAGCTTCACCGACAACTGTGTGGTCGGCATCGAGCCGCGCATCGACAACATCCAGAAGGGCGTCGAGAACTCGCTGATGCTGGTCACGGCCCTGAACGGCCGCCTGGGCTACGACATCTGCGCCAAGATCGCCAAGACCGCCCACAAGAACGGCACCACCCTGCGCGACGAAGCCGTCGGCGGCGGCTACCTGACGAACGAAGAGTTCGACCAGTACGTCCGCCCGGAAAACATGGTCTCGCCGGGCTGAGCTTGATCGACTGACGCAACGGGGCGGCGCATTTCGCGACCGCCCCGCTTTCGTATGGGCCACGGCGTCTCCCGGTTGCGCCACGGCGATGCTATGCGAAAGGTCGCATGACCGCTCTCGACCGCCCCTACTGGATCGAAGCCCGTTTCGAACGGCGCGAGGGCTGGAACCCGTCCGCCTATCCGTTCAACCTGCCGGTCGTGCGCGGTCTCGACACCCTGGCCTTCCACCCGCGTGTGACCTTCCTGGTCGGTGAGAACGGCTCGGGCAAGTCGACCCTGATCGAGGCCCTGGCCGTGGCCTGGGGCTTCAACGCCGAGGGCGGCTCGGCGAACGTCAACTTCTCCACCCGCGCCTCGCACTCCCAACTCAGCCAGCACATTCGCCGCGTCCGAGGACATCTGCGGCCGATCGACGGCTATTTCCTGCGCGCCGAAAGCTTCTTCAACGTCGCCAGCTACATCGAGGAAGTCGGCGTGTCGGGCTACGGCGCGGTTCCGTTGCACGAGCAGTCGCACAGCGAAGCCTTCTTCTCGCTCTTCGACAACCGCTTCCGCGGCGACGGCCTCTACATCCTCGACGAACCGGAAGCGGCCTTGTCGCCCACCCGGCAGTTGTCGTTTCTGGCGCGGCTGCATGAACTGGTGCTGGCGCGCTCGCAGTTCATCATCGCCACCCACTCGCCAATCCTGCTGGGCTATCCGGACGCCTGGATCTACCAGGCCTCCGAACGCGGGCTTGAGAGGGTGGAGTACGAGGACACCGAGCACTTCCAGGTGACTCGCAACTTCCTCAACCGCCGCCACACCTTCCTGGACGTGCTGCTGTCGAGCGACGACGAGGCGTGATAGCCTTGGGCCATGGGCAAGCCCGAACTCGACATCACGCCTGGGGGCGTCGATCCGGAACTGCTGGCGCAGGCGCAGCGGCTGGGGATTTCGGTCGCCGGCATGAGCGAGACGCAGCTGCGGCTGCACTTGCAGAAGGTGGACCCGGCCGGCGCCGAGGAACGCGCCCGCCGTTGGGCCGAAGAAAACGCCGAAGCAATCGCCGAACACAATCGCTTCATTGAGGAGCATGGTTTGATCTCGGATCATTTCCGGACCTGGTGATTGCGACAGTTCGACCTCTACGAGAACCCGATCTCAGCCATGCGAAAGGCGGTGCCTTTCGTTGTGATCCTGTCGTCACATCACGCCGTGGGACTTACAGAAACCATCGTCGCTCCCGTCTTGAGAGGACGGGAGACTCCTATCAGCGCGTTTGAAATCGCCTTTGTGCGCGATGACGAGGTCCTGTTGATCAGCATGACCAGTATGACAGCGCTCCGTCAGGTTGATCTGCGCCGCCGTATCGGTTCGGCCGCGCACCACGAAGACGCCATTCGCCGCGCGCTCGACCGGCTGTTCACCGGCTTCTGAGCCTCCGTCCTTACTGCGTCAGGCCGGAAGCTCAGATCTTCTGTCTTGGCGCATTTTCTCACGACGAACCGGTATCCACTTCGTCGGAAAATGCTCTAGCGCTTGACCACCGTGCGGCCGATCGGGGCCAGGGCGATCCAGGCCAGTTGCAGGTCCTTGATGGCGAAGGGGATGCCGATGATGCTGATGGCTTCGGCCACGGCGATCAGCAGGTGGCTCAACGCGATGTACCAGCCGCCCAGCACGAACCAGATCACGTTCAGCACGAAGCCCAGCGGGCCGGTGCCCAGGTCGCCGCGCCCCGTGACGAGGTCGCGGCTGACGACCTCCTTACCGAACGGCCAGAAGGCGAAGCCGGCGATACGCCAGGCCGCGCCCGCATAGGGCAGGCCGACGATGGTGATGGCCAGCAAAAGGCCGCCCAGCAGCCACAGCAGGCCCGACAGCCAGCCGCCGAGGAAGAACCAGAGCAGGTTGAGGATGAAGCGGATCATCGCGGTCCTTTCGTCTCCGCCCGAGATTTGGGACGTCGTCGCGCCGTTGTCGAGCTTGCGGACGCGACCTTACGGCGAATTCACCGCAGCAGTTGCCAGCGCTTGGCCCACCGGCCCTTGCCGAAGCGCGACAGGGCCAGGAGGTAGAGGCCGGCATAGACGACGACGCCCAGGCCGATCAGGGCCCAGCTCCAGGGGCCGGGCGCATGCCAGGTCGGCGCCGTGGTCAGCCAGTCGTGCGGCGGAGCGGTCAGCTCCAGCCACAGGCCGCCAACCCAGGCGACCGAGAACAGCGCAACGACGGGGTAGCGCAGCACGGGGCTCTTCTGGACGAGCAGCAGGAACTGGACGAACAGCGCCGCGCCGGCGGCAGCGAGCCCGGCCAGCCAGGGCTGCCAGGCGCCGGACGTGAAGCGCGCCGCGCCGAGACCGGCGAAGACCGGGGCCCACAGCAGCGGGCCGAAGAACAGCAGGATCAGGGCGAAGCCGACCAGCACCCCGACGCCGCCGCCGATCACCTTGCCCGCCGCCTCGCCGGCCGCGTGGGCGCCGTGGTGACGGTCGTGACCGTGGGGGTCGCCGGAGGGGTTGTAGCCTTGCGCCATCAGGCCCGGCGGCTGACCGCGAAGTCGGCGAGGCTTTCGAGGCTCTCGCGCCAGTCGTTCTGCGGGAACACCGCCAGGGCCGCCTTGGCCTTGTCGGCGTGCTCGGCGGCCAGATCGAGGGTGGCGTCCAGGGCGCCGGTGCCGATGATCAGCTCGCGGGCGCGGCGGAAGTCGGCTTCGGTCTGTTCGCGACGGCCGATGGCGCGTTCCCAGAACTCGGCCTCGCGCGGGCCGGAGCGGGCGATGGCCAGCAGCAGCGGCAGGGTGGCCTTGCCTTCGCGGAAGTCGTCGCCGGCGTTCTTGCCCAGGGTCTCGGTGGCGCCGCCGTAGTCGAGGGCGTCGTCGGCCAGCTGGAAGGCCAGACCCAGGCTCATGCCGTAGTCGCGCAGGGCCTTGGACTTTTCGGCGTCGACGCCGGCCGACACCGCACCCGCCTCGGCGGCGGCGGCGAACAGCTCGGCGGTCTTGGCCGCGATGATCTCGAGATAGAGCGCCTGCGACAGGTTGAGGTCGTGGCTGCGCATCAGCTGCATCACCTCGCCCTCGGCGATGACGCGGCTGGCCTGGGCCAGGATCTGAAGGGCGCGCATCGAGTCGGTCTCGACCATCAGCTCGAAGGCGCGGGCGAAAAGGAAGTCGCCGACCAGCACGCTTTGGGCCGCGCCCCAGATAAGGTGAGCGGCGACCTTGCCGCGACGCAGCTGGCTGCCGTCGACCACGTCGTCATGCAGCAGGGTGGCGGTGTGGATGAACTCGACGGCCGCGGCCAGCTTCAGGCAGTGGTCGTTATCGGAACCGGCCAGGCGCGCGGCGGCCACGGTCAGCAGCGGGCGCAGGCGCTTGCCGCCGGCGGCGATCAGGTGCTCGGCCAGGGCCGGGATCACCGGCACGTCGCTCTGCATGCGATCGGTGATCAGGCTGTCGACGCCCGCCATGTCGGCGGAGGCCAGGCGCACGAGACGATCCACCGATCCCGGTTGTCGGGCGAGGGTCGCTGCAGCTGCGTCCAAGACCATGTACTCCTCAGGCGACGCCACGCGCGGCGCCAGGACCGTTGCGAGCGACAATGGTGGCGGGATAGGTCAGGGTCAAGGCGAGCACAAGGCCCGAAACGTTGTCAGACCCCTCCTCAGTTCCCTCCGTCACCGAAGATCGCGTGCTGGACGGCCGCGTCAAGCTTCGCCAATCGGCGGCGGGATACCGGGCCGGGCTCGACGCGGCCCTGCTGGCGGCCGCCTGCGACGCGAGCGACGGCGATCGCGTGATCGAGGCCGGCTGCGGGGTCGGCGGGGCCCTGCTGGCCGCCGCGACCCGCCGATCCGGCGCGCGATTCGTCGGGCTGGAGCGCGATCCGGCCGCCGCCGCCCTGGCGCGGGAGAACGCGGATCTCAACCAGCTGGCCGATCGGGTGGAGATATTCGAGGGCGACGTCGCCGCCGGTTTCCGGGCGCTGGGGCTGCCGGTGTTCGACGCGATGATCAGCAATCCGCCGTTCTTCGACGACCCCAAGGCCCTGCGCGCGCCCTCCCCCGAAAAGTCCGGAGCCTGGATGGCCGACGCGGGCCTTTCGGCCTGGACCGCCTTCGCCCTGAAGGCGGTGCGCGAGGGCGGGACCATCACCCTGATCCACCGCGCCGACCGCCTGGCCGACATGCTGGCCTTGCTGGCCCCCAAGGCCGGCTCGTTCCGCATCCGCCCGGTGCAGCCGTTTTCGGATACGCCGGCCAAGCGCGTGCTGGTGCGGGCGGTGAAGACCGGCAAGGCGCCGCTGGTGCTGCTGCCGGCGCTGGTCATGCACGACCGGGAGGGCGGCAAGCATTCGGCGGCGGCGGAAGCGATCCTGCGAGGGGAAGCGGCGCTGGGATGGTGAGGAAATCCTTCTCCCCTTGCGGGAGAAGGTGGCGGCGAAGCCGACGGATGAGGGGTTTCTCAGACATGGGACGCCTCCACCCGGCCTGACCGCTGCACACGCTTTCAGTTCTGAGAGACCCCTCACCCGACCTCCCTCCGGGAGGCCACCCTCTCCCGCAGGGGGAGAGGGACACGGGTTTGCGATCTCCCGCGCGAAGGCGCGTTAGGTCGGGGAGGCGCGGAGCGGCCGGGCGGAG
>NZ_JBWKNI010000010.1:0-31959 GCF_059415485.1 Caulobacter sp. GW821-FHT10C03
ATGCGATCCACAGCCGCTAACTCGGGCCGGTACCAAGAGCCCTCCCCATGGCTGGGATGGGGATGATTATGGGGCGGCTCGAGCAGGTGGGGATAAGCTGGGGTGATAAAGTTGCAGGGCGTTGAGTTCGCTCAACTCTTTTACGAGTACGCCGTGTGAGTGGTGTGCGTATCCCTCGACCCTTCTCCCCTTGCGGGAGAAGGTGGCGGCCGAAGGCCGTCGGATGAGGGGTCTCTCAAATGGGAGACGCTCCGCCCGGCCTGACCGCCGCACGCAGCTTTGAGTTCTGAGAGACCCCTCACCCGACCTGCTTCGCAGGCCACCCTCTCCCGCAAGGGGAGAGGGATCACAGAGTCTCGCCCCTCCACCACTTCGTGGTCCCCCTCCCCCGTTTCACGGGGGAGGATCTGGCGCGATCAGGTGTTCGAACCCGTCAGCATCGCCACCAGGGCGGCGGGGCCGAGGGTGGTGTTGAGGTCGGTGGCGGCTTGGGCGGCCTTGCGGGCTTTGGCGGCCTTGGCGTCGCGCTTGGCCTGGCCGTCGGCCATGGCGGCGGCCCATTTGGTTTTGGGGGGCGGTTTGGGGAGCGGCATGGCGTCCTCCGTGGGTCGCGGGCAGCAGGCCATGGCCGGCCGCGCCCGTCCAATCACAACTCTGCGACACAGAGTTATGATCAGCCGCCGAAGATCCGACGCAGCCAGCCGGGGATGCCGCGGCTGATCTCACGCTCGATCTCGTCGTCTTCCGACGGCGGCGGGGCGCGGGGGACCGGGGCGCGGTCGCGGGCGATCAGACCGGCTTTCAGCCCCTGACCGACGAAGTCGCGCCAGATCTGGGCCGGCAGGCCGCCGCCGGTGACGCCGTTCATCGGCGAGTGGTCGTCGTTGCCGACCCAGACCCCGACCACCAGGTCGCCGGTGAAGCCGACGAACAGGGCGTCGCGATGGTCCTGGGTGGTGCCGGTCTTGCCATAGGTCAGCTGGCCGGTGCGGGCGGCGCGGCCGGTGCCCTCCTCGACCACGGCGCCGAGCAGCTGGTAGAGGGCCGCGCGCTGGGCCGTGTCGAGCGGCTGGCTGGGCGGGGCCGCCTCGCCGACCGGACGCGGACGGCCGTAGGGCGCGACCGGCATGTGGCCCGAGGCGACGGAAGCGTAGGCGCTGGTCAGTTCCAGCAGGGTGGTCTCAGCCGTGCCCAGCGACAGACTGGCGTCGGTCGCCTTCAACGGCGAGGTGATCCCGAGGTCGCGGGCGGCCTGGACCACCGCCTCGCCGCCGGCCGTCTGCCAGATGCGGGCGGCGATGATGTTGTTGGACTGGGCGAAGGCGTCGCGCAGGGTCATGTCCTGGCCCGCCTCGCCCTCGTAGTTCTTCGGGCTCCAGCCGCCGATGGTGACCGGGTCGCCGACCACCCGCATGTCGGTGTGGGCGCCGTCGCGCAGGGCGGCCAGGTAGACGAAGAGCTTGAAGGCGCTGCCCGGTTGGCGCCTGGCCTGGACGGCGCGGTTGAACTGGCTGGCGGCGTAGGAGCGGCCGCCGACCATGGCCACCACCTTGCCGTCGGGGCGCATGGCGACCAGGGCCGCCTGCCCCGCCTTCAGCCGGCCACCCGACTTGGCCAGGGCGCGGTTGACGGCCTGCTCGGCGCGGCGTTGCAGGCGGCCGTCCAGCGTGGTGGGAACCTTGACCTCGCCGTAGCGGGCGGTCTCGAAGGCGTCGGCGATCTGGGGCGAGACCCAGTCGGCGAAATAGCCGCCGACCGGCAGGCTGGCGCGCACCGCCCTGGCGCGGGCGCCGCGAGCCGCGGCCGCCTGCTCGGGGGTGATGAACTTGACCTCGACCATGTCGGCCAGCACCCGGTCGGCGCGGGCGGCGGCGGCCTTGGGGTTGTCGACCGGGTCCAGGCGGCTGGGCGCATTGACCATGCCGGCCAGGATCGCGGCCTGGCCGAGGGTGAGCTTCTCCGGCGGGCGGCCGAAATAGTGCCGCGAGGCCGCGCCCAGGCCATAGACCCCGTCGCCGAAATAGATGCTCGACAGGTAGCGGGCGAGGATCTCGTCCTTGGACAGGCGCAGCTCGAGCCATACGGCGATCACGGCTTCCTGCGCCTTGCGGCGAAGGGTGCGCTCGTTGCTGAGGAAGGCGTTCTTGGCCAGTTGCTGGGTGATGGTGCTGGCGCCCTCGCGGGCCTTGCCGGCCTTGAGGTTGACGGCGGCCGCCCGGCCCATGCCCCAGACGTCCAGGCCGAAGTGATGGCGGAAGCGCCGGTCCTCGATGGCGATGAAGGCGTTGGGCACGTAGTTCGGCAGGTCGGCGACGACGACCGGAGCTTCCTTGTAGGCCCCGCGCCGGGCGAAGGGCTTGCCTTGCGCGTCGAGCAGCACGACGGCGGGGCTGGGCAGCGGCTCCAGGGCGCGCGACAGCGGCAGGCTGACCCCGACCCAGACGAAGGCGGCCAGCAGCATGGCGAAGACGGCGGCCAGAAGGCCCATCCAGCGCGGATGACGGCGGACGAAGGCGAGCGCGCCTCTTGCCTTGGCGGCGACGAAGGCGGCGATGGCGAGCACGACGTGTCGCGCCTTCACCGTCCAAGCTCGCCAGTCGAGATCGGCCACCCGGCCCCCGTTTCCTGTTCAGCCCGCTCCTGGATGGCAGGCAGTTGCGGCAGGAAAGCGTCCGGGAACGGTCAAGGTTTCAGGCTCACGCCTGCAGGGCCATGAAGGCGTCGACCTTGTCGAGGGCGGTCAGGGGCGCGCGGACGGTGCAGACCAGGCCTTCGGGGCGATAGTCGAGGGCGACCTCGCCGTCGAGTTCGCTGGCCAGGGCCAGCTCGATGATCCGCGAGCCGAAGCCGCGCCGGGTGGGCGTCTTGACCGGAGGCCCGCCGTGCTCGGTCCAGGTGATGACGAGGCGCGCGCCGGGTTCGGAGGCCCAGCCGACCTCGACCTCGCCGCCGGGAACCGACAGGGCGCCGTACTTCAGGGCGTTGATGGCCAGTTCGTGGAAGGCCAGGGCCATGACCACGGCCGGCTTGGGCGAGACCATCAGGTCGGGACCGGCGATGGTCGCGCGGTGCTCGCCGCCGAGATAGGGCTTGAGCGAGCCCTCGACGATCTGGCGCAGGCTGGCGGCGGCCCAGTTCTCGTCGGTCAGCACGTTGTGGGTGGCGGCGATGGCCATCAGCCGGCCCTCGAAGGCCCGCCGTACGGCCGGGTCGACCCCGGCGTTGCGCAGCGACTGGGCGGCGATCGACTGGACGATGGCCAGGGTGTTCTTGACCCGGTGATTGAGCTCGTTGACCAGCAGCTGGCGATGGCGCTCGGCCAGCATGGCGGCGGTGACGTCGTGCGAGGCGGCCAGCACCCGCACCACCCTTCCAGCCTCGTCGCGGACCGGCGAGACGGTGGTGTCCCACCAGCGGACATTGCCCTTGGCGGTCGGGCAGAGAGCGCGGAAGAAGGCCGCGCCGCCGGCCAGGGCCTTGTTCAGGGCGTTCTCGACGGCGGGTCGGCTTTCGGGCGGCCACATGTCGGGCCAGTAGCGGTCGCGGTTGCGGCCGTCGAAGTCGTCGATCTCGAACAGCACCCGCCCGCGGCCGTTCATGTATTCGACGCGCCCCTCGGGATCGATGACGCGGATGCAGTCCTGGCTGGCTTCCAGCACGCTGTGGAAATAGGCCCCAGCGGCGGCCAGCACGCCTGCGTCCGTACGGTCCTGCGCCATGCCCCCTCCTTCGCTCCGCCCCCGTTTGGGAGCCAGAGTTGCGCGAGGCCGGGACGCTCGTCAAAGGCGCGTGCGGTGGGCGCCGTCAGAAGGAGATGCTGGGCGCATCCTCGGCGCAGGCTTCCATCAGCCCGACCATCGCGGCGGTGACGCGCGAGGTCTGGGCCATGCGGCGAAGGGCTTCGCGGGCATGGGCGCTGTCGGCGATCTCCGCCTGGCGCTCCAGCCGTTCAGCTTCTTTGAGATGATCGTTTTGGCTCGGCATGGGGTGATTGTTTACTGGAGATGAACGCCGTTCTCCATGCGACCGCGCGACGCAGCTCGGAGAACTTCGTTAGCGGTATCAGCGCCTTAGTGTGTATTTGCACATGGTGCACAGCGCCCGGGAATGCAGGCGTCCGGAATGAAAACACCCCCGGACCCTGAGGGTCCGGGGGTGTCGTCCTGTTCCCCAACAGGACGGCGTCGCCCGCTGCCATCCGGCGCGGCGGCGTCGCCTCATAAACCGATGGTCGTCATTTCGCGGAAAGCCTTGCGCGACACAACGCGGCGGCCTGTCGCACACGCGGCAGGGGAAATTTCGCGCCGGTTCGCCAAAGGCGCTCTTGCCAACAATGACACCGGTGGACATTGTGTCGCCCAACACGCGCCGGGCCAACGGCGGCAAGGACTCGGAGCTTGGCCTCCGACGGGGAAGGAAACCAAGGCGACGCTTGGCGACAGGCGTTCCGACCGCTTCTTGTCCATGCCGCCTGCGTCCTCGCGTCGCGCAAGTTCAGGACCCGGAGTAAGCGTCGATGCCGCTCAGCCCCCTCACCCGCCGCCGCCTGATGGCGACCACCGCGGCCGCCTTCGCCGCCGCCGCGGGGCTGGCGCCGTTCAAGGCCCTGGCCGCCGAGGCCCCGGGCAAGGACGAAGCGCTCGCGACCATGAAGCGGGCCACCACCTTCATGGTCGAGAGGGTCGCCTACCAGGGCGGCTATGTCTGGAGCTACCTGCCCGACTTCTCGCGCCGCTGGGGCGAGATGGAGGCCTATCCGACGATGATCTGGGTGCAGCCGCCCGGCACGGCGACCATGGGCCACCTGTTCCTCGACGCCTATCACGCCACCGGCGACGACTATTACTACGAGGCCGCCAAGCAGGTCGCCGGCGCCCTGATCAAGATCCAGCACCCGGCCGGCGGCTGGAACTATCTGGGCGACCTGGCCGGCGAGGCCTCGATCCGCAAGTGGTACGACACCATCGGCAAGAACGGCTGGCGGCTCGAGGAATTCCAGCACTACTACGGCAACGCCACCTTCGACGACGCCGGCACGGCCGAAAGCGCCCAGTTCCTGCTGCGGCTCTATGTCGAGAAGAAGGATCCGGCCTTCAAGCCGGCGCTGGACAAGGCCATCGGCTTTGTCCTGAACAGCCAGTACCAGGTCGGCGGCTGGCCGCAGCGCTTCCCGCTGAAGGACGAGTTCCACCATCACGGGCGGCCCGACTACACCGGCTTCATCACCTTCAACGACGACGTGGCCGGCGAGAACATCGAGTTCCTGATCATGGTCTGGCAGGCCCTGGGCGACCCGCGCGCCCTGCCGGCGATCAAGAAGGCCATGGACTGCTTCCTCGCCTGCCAGCAGCCGCAACCCCAGCCGGGCTGGGGCCTCCAACACCGTGTCGCCGACCTGAAGCCGGCCGGCGCCCGCACCTACGAGCCGGAAGCCTTCGCCACCCACACCACGGCCGCCAACATCACCGCCTGCATGGGCTTCTACGAGCTGACCGGCGATCCGAAGTACCTGGCGCGGCTCTCCGAGGCGCTGGACTGGCTGGAGACCCTGCGCCTGCCGGTCGAATATCAGAAGGGCCGGGCCTTCCCGACCTTCGTCGAGATCGGCACGGGCAAGCCGCTCTATGTGCACCGCACCGGCAGCAACGTCGTCAACGGCCGCTATTACGTGGACCAAAACCCCGAAAATACCGTGGCGCACTATTCGTCGTTCCGGGGGATCAACATCCCGGCCCTGCGCAAGCGGCTGGAGACGCTGAAGGCCACGCCGCCCGAGGTCGCCAGCAAGGCCTCGCCGCTGAAGGCCGGCCGCCAGGCGCTGCCGAAGTACTTCACCCTGAAGGACGTGTCGGTGTCGGACCTCAATGTCGGGGCCCTGAAGGGCGACACGGCCGCCAGCGCCCCCGACAAGGTCGCCGGCCTGATCGCGGCGCTGAACGAGGCCGGCTGGTGGCCGACCGAACTGAAGGCGACCTCCAACCCCTATATCGGCGACGGCTCGGCCACCCCGGCGCCGGGGGATTTCAGCCGCACCCACGTGGGCGATGCGAGCGACACCTCCCCGTACGTGACCGACAAGCCGAAGATCGGGATTTCGACGGGCAGCTACATCGAGAACATGGTGACGCTGCTGAAGTACGTCGGGGCGGCATAGCCGCCTGCGGCGGCCCCCTCAGTCGCTCCGCGACAGCTCCCCCAGAGGGGGAGCATCTGGCTCGGCGCTTCTAGATCCTCCCCCTCTGGGGGAGGTGGCCCGGAGGGCCGGAGGGGGCCCGCGCGGCGCTAGATCATCCCCGGCGGCAAAGTCCCGCGATCCAGCACCTTGCCGTGGAACTCGCGCAGGGTCCCGCCCCAGGCGCGGCGCAGGCGGGCGAGCTCCAGCCAGTACATCCCCTGCCCGGCCGCGACGCCCGGCGCGATGGCGGCGCGTTCGACCTCCTGGGTGAAGGGGGCGAAGATCACCGGGTCGCCTTGCGTGTCGGCCAGGAAGGCCATGGCGCGCTCGGGGGTCCAGCCTTCCAGGTGGACGCCCAGGTCCATGCGAGCGCGGGCGGCGCGGAACAGGATCCAGTAGAGGCCGCCGATCTCGGCCAGGGGTTCGCCGTCGAAAGCGCCCATCTCCCAGGCCAGGTGCTCGGCATAGACGGCCCAGCCCTCCATGGCGGCCGGACAGGCGACGCGCGTGCGGTAGGGATGGGCGCCCGAGGCCTCCTCCAGCGGGATCTGCAGCATGTGGCCGGGGATCACCTCGTGGTGGACCACGGCCGGCAGGCTCCAGCTGGGCCGGCGGCGGATCTGCTTGAGATCGAGATAGTAGGCTCCGGGTTTCGAACCGTCGGCCGAGGGCAGGTCGCGATAGCCCTGGCGCCCCGAGGCCTCGTCGGCGGGCGACATCCGGCGCACCGAGACGGCGTTCACCGCGCCCGGCAGGTTGGCGAACGCCAGGGGCAGGCGCGCGCGGGCCTTGGCCAGCCAAGGCGCCATGTCGGCCACGGCGCGGTTCCGGCCGGCGTCGTCGTCGCTGTAGAGAAAGCGTTCGTCGGCGGCCAGGGCGCGCAGGCGCTCGCCCACCCCGCCCTTCGTCAGACCCTGGGCTTTCAGCAGGACGTCGGCGCGGGCGTGCAGGGCGCGGATCGTCTCGTCCAGACGGCGGCGGGCCTCGACGGGCGCGAGGGCCGCGCCCAGTTGGCCCTTCAGCGCCAGGGCGTAATAGGCCTCGCGGTCCTTGAAGCGGATCCCGGCGGCCTTGCCGGCGCGGGGCTTGAGGCTCGACAGCGCCTCGGCCTGCCAGACCAGGGAGGCGGCCAGATCCTTGCCGAGGCCGCCCTTGCGGACGGGCTCGACGATCGCCGTCTCCAGGCGGGCGATCAGGAAGGCCGGCGGGACGACGCCGGCCGCGGCGGCGCGTTCGATCTGGTCGGTCTCGGCGTCGATGCGCTTGGCCAGGGCCGCCTCGGCCTCGGGCTTGCCGGCCGCGTCGGCGACCTTCAGCCAGGCGCCGGCCCGGGTGGTAACGACATAGGGTCCGGCCGCGCCGGCGCCAAACGGGAAGCGGCGCACGAGCTCGGCCTCGATGGCCGTCGCGTTGCGCACGGCGTCGTAGTCGAGGCGGGCCTTGGGCGAGAGGGTCGCGGGATCGAGGGCGGCCAGGGCCTTCAGGCGATCGGCCGCGCCGGCGACCTTGGGAAAGCCGTCGAGCAGGGTCTTCAGGGCCGCGTCTCCGTTCTGGCGGGCCAAGGCCGGCCCCGCCGTCAGGCCGGCGGCCGTCAGCAGCATCATCCCGCGACGATCGATCATTCCCGGCCTCTCCCTTGCCGTTGTTGATCCCTGTCGTAGCGGGAAAGACACCGGTGTCCAGAGTGATCCGCGAAGACCACGACATGCATCACTAGGTTGCATGAATCGGTAAAACCACCCAAAAGCTACTTCCGGAACCTTGGGGGAGGAACCGAGCATAGCCTCGGCCGCATCGCGCTCGGACCGACGCCCGAACCGACGCTTAAATCGACGCTGGGGCCGCATCGCCGACGCCGCGCTCTCCCCGCTTGAAGTTTCGATCCTCCGGGCGGCCCAGGGCCGGCCCCGAAGAAACAGTGACAGTCAGCGTCCGCGTCCAACGACCCGCGCGCGGCCCATGCGAGGCCGACGTTCCGCCATGGAGGTAAGACCGATGAAACACGCCACTCGTCGCGCCCTGACAGCCTCGCTGTTCGGCCTGGCCCTCGCCGCCACCACAGCCCCGGCCCTCGCCGTGGCCGGAGACGCCGCCCCCCCGCAGCAGATCACCGAAGCCGAGGTTCTGGCCGCCGCCGACGCCTGGGGCAGAGGCCTGGTGTCCATCTCGGTCGCCTACAACGGCAAGCGGGAGAACCTGCCGCGGGCTAAGGCCGTGGCCAGCGCCTTCATCGACAGGGCCTACGGCTACAATCTGGGTCCGGTGCTGTTCAAGCCGACCCTGACCACCAAGCCGCACGTCTTCCGCCTGACCAAGGAGGGCGCGCTGTCCTACTTCGTCGACGACGATCCGGAATACAACGACGACGGCTTCGCGCTGAAGGAGCCGTGGCGCCGGGTGGTGTTCAAGCCCGTCGGCATCCAGATCAACGGCGCCGTCGCCAGCACCATGGGCACGGTCGAGCTGTACGTGAAAGGCCAGGACGACAAGCCGGCCGTAGTGGTCGACAAGACCTGGGTGTTCAAGAAGGACGACAAGGGCGTGGTGCGGATCATCGTCCACCACTCGTCCCTGCAGTTCAACGGGTACTGAGGCGGCGGCGGAACCGGCCCGTCGCGCTCGGTCGATCGGGCGGGCCGGTTCAACTGATGGGGCGGGCGTTGCGCTGTCGCTCGCACGGCCCCCCTTCCACCTAGTCGAAGTTCGTCGACCGCGAGAGCGCATCCCAGGCGTCGATCTCGGCTCGCATCAGGTCCAGCTTCTGCTCGACGACAGCCAGCGCGTCTTCGCCAAGAAACAGCCGGGTCGGCGGAGCGTCGGATTCCACGAGCGTCAGCAAGGCCTGCGCCGCCTTGGCCGGATCGCCCGGCTGGCGTCCGCTCTTGGCCTGACGCGCCGAGCGGATCGGATCCATGATCGCGTCGTAGGCGGCGATGCTGCGCGGCGCACGGTCCATCGAACGTCCGGCCCAGTCGGTGCGGAACTGCCCCGGCGCCAGGGCGGTCACGTGGATGCCCAGCGACTTGACCTCCTTGCCCAGGGCCTCGGAGATGCCCTCCAGCGCGAACTTGCTTCCGCAATAGTAGGCGATGCCGGGCATGGTGATGAAGCCGCCCATCGAGGTGACGTTGATGATGCGGCCAAAGCCGCGCTCGCGCATGCCGGGCAGCACCGCCTTGATCATCGCCACCGCGCCGAAGACATTGGCGTCGAACTGGCGGCGCAGATCGTCGATCGACGACTCCTCGACCACGCCTTCCTGGCCGTAGCCGGCGTTGTTGACCAGCACATCGACCGCGCCGAACCGGCGCTCCGCATCGGGAACCTGAGCGGCCACGGCGTCGAAATCGGTGACGTCGAGCAGCAGCGCATGAGCTCGCCCCGGCGCGAGCGCCTCATGCTCCGACGCGGCTTGCGCGTTGCGGACCGTACCGATCACCACGTGGCCGACCTGCAAGGCGGCGCTGGCGAAGGCGCGGCCCAGGCCGGAGCTGACGCCGGTGATCAGAAACGTCTTGGTCGATGCGGTCATGGCAGATCTCGAAGCCGTCAGATGTGAGAGTAGAATTTTATATCATGATATAATTTATTGACGCAAGACGCGGGGCGCATCACCTTGGCCCCATGGTCGAGATGACGGTTCGAGAGCAAAAGCGAACACTGGCGCGGGAGGCGGTGCTCGACGCCGCCGAGCGCCTGCTCCGCGCCGATGGCGCCGCCTCGTTCTCGATGCGCGAGCTGGCGGCCGAGGCAGGCGTGAGCTTCGCCACGCCGTTCAATCAATTCGGAAGCAAGGCGGCGATCGCGCAGGCGCTGTCGGCTCGCCGGATCGATCTGATGAGCGAGCGCTTTTTCGAGGCCGCGCCTGCCGGCGACGCAATCAGCCGCGTGTTCGCCGCCGTATCGATCGCGGTCGCCGTCATGCTCGAGGAGCCCCAGATCAACCGGGCGATCATCCGTTCGCTAGGCTTTCCTGGCGCCAAGCCGAGCGAGGTCAGCGCCCAATCGCGAGCCCTGTGGGCCACGGCGTTCGGCGATGGCGACGGCGTCGATCCCGCCCTGGCCAAGGTCGCCGCCGAACGTGCGCCCGAGCAACTGGCGATCGGCTTTCGCGGCTGCCTGTCCTTCTGGATCGCCGACGAGATCACCGATGCTCAGCTTCCCGAAAAGGCGCGAGCAACGGCCCTCACCGTCCTGCTGGGCTTCGTCGAGCCCACCCGGCGCGCTGGCTTGCTGCGGTCGTGAAGCGCGAAGAGAACCAGTGACAACGCTGTCACTGATCGCCTAGTTTGCCGACGGGGCGCACGAAGACGCCCATCTGTCTTGCGTTCCCGGAGGAAGCCTTGCCGTCCCGTCCGATCCTGGCCCTGCTGGCCGCCTCCGCCTTCGCCGCGCCCGTGATGGCCGCCGAGCCGCCCTCCCCGATCCGGTTGAACCAGGTGGGCGTGCTGGAAAGCGCGGGCAAGCTGGCGGTGCTGCCGGAGGCCTCGGCCCAGCCGCTGGACTGGACGCTGAAGAACGCCGCCGGGCGCGTGGTGCTGAAGGGCAGGACGATCGTGGTCGGCCCCGACGAGGCCTCGGGCGAGCGCCTGCACCAGATCGACTTCTCGGCCGCCCCGGCCGGCGCGGGCTATCGGCTGAAGGCCGGCGGACGGGCCAGCCGGCCGTTCGCGATCGCCGCCCATCCCTATGCGCGGCTCAAGCGCGACGCCCTGGCCTTTTTCTACCAGAACCGCAGCGGCATACCGATCGAGGCCCGGTTCGGCGATGATCCCAAGCTGGCCCGCCCGGCCGGCCACGCGCCGGACAAGGCGACCTGCTTCAACGGCAAGGACGAGCGCGGCCAGGCCTGGGCCGGCTGCGGCTACACCCTCGACGCCAGCAAGGGTTGGTACGACGCCGGCGACCACGGCAAGTACGTGGTCAACGGCGGCATCGCGGTGTGGACGCTGGTGAACTATCGCGAGCGGCTGGCGGCCCTGGGCCGCAAGGACGCGTTCGGGGATGGAAGCCAGCGCATCCCCGAGGCCGGCAACGGCGTCTCCGACCTGCTGGACGAGGCGCGGTGGGAGCTGGAGTTCCTGCTGGCCATGCAGGTTCCGACGGGCACGACCATGGCCCTGCCGGTCGGCCATCAGGGCAAGGGTCCGCTGACGCTCACCAGCATCGACGCCTCGGGCATGGCTCACCAGAAGCTGACCGACGCGTTCTGGACCGGCGTGCCGACCGCCCCGCACGAGGACCCCGCCCCGCGCTTCCTCTATCACCCGACCACCGCCGCGACCCTGAACCTGGCCGCCGTCGCCGCCCAGTGCGCGCGGGTGTGGAAGACGGTGGATCCAGCCTTCTCGGCCCGCTGCCTGACGGTCGCCCGCTCGGCCTTCGCGGCGGCGCGGCGCAATCCGGAGATCTACGCCCACAGCCAGTTCACCGGCGGAGGCGGCTATGGCGATCCGGAGCTGTCGGACGAGCTGTTCTGGGCCGCGGCCGAGCTGTGGGCGACCACCGGCGAGGCCGCCTATGGCGAGATCGTGCGGGCTTCACCGCACATGCCGGCCGCCGGCAAGCCGGCCCAGGCGCCGGGCTGGGGCTGGACGGCGACCCTGGGCGTGATGTCGCTGGCGATCTCGGACACGGTTCCGGCCGACGCGCGCGACGCGGCGCGGGCGGGGCTGGTCGCCGCCGCCGACGGCTATGCGGCCGAGGACCTGAAGGCCGGCTATCGCCTGCCCGACGCCGGGACGCGCTATTCCTGGGGGTCCAACGCGGTGATCATGAACCGGGCCATGGTGCTGGGCGCGGCCTATGACGTCACGGGCAAGGCCGCCTATCGCCAGGCGGCGGCCGACGCCATGGACTACGTGCTGGGCCGCAACCCGCTGGACCAGTCCTATGTGACGGGCTGGGGCGCGCGGCCGATGAAGCATCCGCACCACCGCTTCTGGGTGGGCCAGGGCAAGTACCCCGCCCCGCCGCCGGGGGTGATCTCGGGCGGGCCCAACAACACCGCCTTCAGCGACGAGGTGGCCAAGAAGATGCAGGGCAAGTGCGCGGCCCAGACCTGCTGGGTCGACGACGCCGGCGCCTTCACCCAGAACGAGGTGGCGGTGAACTGGAACGCGCCGTTCTTCTGGGTGGCGGCGTTCCTGGATGAGGCGCCTTAGGCGGCCGGCTCCAGCTCGCCGCGCTCCGCGCACGAGCAGATCCGCGCGTTCAGCAGGTGGACGCCGGCCAGCATCAGGCCGCCGAGGCTGGTCAGGCCAGCTTCGGCCCAGTCGCTCATGGGGACGAAGGCGCCGGCGGTCATCAGGGCCAGGCCCCCGGCGGCCAGGGCCACCATGCGCGGCCGCCGCCAGTTGCCCGAGCGCGCCAGGGCGAAGACCGAGATCGGCGCGGCCATGGCCAGGAACAGGGGGTGCAGCCACTCGGCGTGCGACAGGTTCGCCGCCAGCGGCAGCAGGGCCGCCATCACCGGCAGGGCCAGGCAGTGCACGAGACACAGGCTCGAAAGCCCGATCGCCGCGCCGTCGAGACCCCGTTGCAGGTGGTTGTGGCGGGGCATGCGGAACTCCGGGTACGACGGTCGAGGCGACTTAAATGTTATTACATAACACTCAGTCAAGAGGCGCCCGGCGGAATTTCCGTCAACGCGTCCGACGCGTCCGCTCCGTCCGACCCCGGGCGGGATCATCCAAGTCGCCGCGTGCCTGATCGGCGATGGTCCGGCCGCGACCAAAGCGACTGGAGGACCCTCGCCATGCAAACGATCGATCGCTTGACCGGCTCACGCAGAGGCGTGCTGCTGTCGGGCCTGGCGCTGGGCCTGGCCCCGCCGGCGCTGGCGCAGGCCGCTCCCGCCGGCGCCGTGAACGCCCCCACCCGCTATGTGGAGAGCAACGGCCGGCGCCTGGCCTACCGCTCGGTCGGCGAGGGAACGCCGCTGGTGCTGTGCACCCGCTTTCGCGGCAACCTCGACAGCTGGGACCCGCTGTTCCTCGACAGCCTGGCGCAGCGGGGCTTTCGGGTCATCACCTTCGACTATACGGGCCTTGGCCTGTCGACCGGCGAGAAGACCCTGAACCCGTTCTCCTGGGCCAAGGACGCCAGTGATCTGGTCACCGAGCTGAACCTCGACAAGGTGGTGCTGCTGGGCTGGTCGCTGGGCGGGATCGCCGCCCAGGCTGCGCTGTCGATCTTTCCGGGCAAGATCAGCCATCTGGTGCTGATCGGCACGACGCCGCCGGGACCGGTCGCCAAGCTGGCCGAGCCGCTGTTCTACCAGGCCGCCGCCCGCGAGAACGACTTCGAGGACGAGGTGATCCTGTTCTTCGAGCCCAACAGCCCGGCCAGCCGCGCGGCGGCCCGCGCCTCGCACGACCGCATCGCCGCGCGCACCGCCGAGCTGTCGCCGCCCGTGCCCTACCAGTGGGCCGCGCAGAGCCTGGGCGACGCGCCCAAGGCCAATCCGTTCCCCGCCCCGCCGATCCTGCAGATCCTGAAGACCACCACCATCCCCATCCTGCACATCGGCGGCGACCACGACCTGATCTGCCCGGTCGAGAACTGGTACGCCCTCAACGACCAGCTGCCGACGCTGCAGCTGCTGACCTACCCCAACGCCGGCCACGGCCCGCAGCACCAGCACCCGGTGTCGAGCGCCGCGCACATCGAGACGTTCGTGCGGCTGGGGTAGCTAGCAGTCACGTCGGACGTTGGCGCAAAGGCTCCTACCCCGCTTGCGGGGGAGGGGGACCCCGAAGGGGTGGAGGGGGCGTGACCGGGCGCCGAGCTTGAACTCGCCCCCTCCGTCACGGCGCTGATAGCGCCGCGCCACCTCCCCCGTACGCTTCGCTACGGGGGAGGAGTGTCGCCACCGCCGTCCACGCTTCATGTGTATTCAGCCAAACGAAAAACCCCGGCGACCTCGCGGCCGCCGGGGTTCGTCAGTTCCAGTCGCGTGAAGGACGATCAGTCCTTGGCGCGTTCCTGATAGGTGTTGTCTTCGGTCAGGATGACCACGCGGGTGCCGACGGCGATGTACGGCGGGACGGTGGTCTTGACGCCGTTGCTGAGCAGGGCCGGCTTGTAGGACGAGCTGGCGGTCTGGCCCTTCACCGACGGTTCGGTGTCGACGACTTCCAGGATCATGGTGCGCGGCAGTTCGATGGCGATCGGCACGTCGTTGTGGGTCGACAGCTGGACCGTCATGTTCTCCTGCAGGTAGGGCGCGGCGTCGCCGATCACGTCCTCGGAGGCCACGACCTGGTCGTAGGTTTCCGGGTTCATGAAGTGGTAGCCCTCGCCGTCCTGGTACAGGAAGGTGTGGTTGCGCTGGTCGACGAAGGCGCGCTCGACCTGCTCGGTGGTGCGGTAGCGTTCCGAAACCTTCACGCCGTCGCTGATGCGGCGCATGTTCAGCTGGGTCACCGGGGTGCCCTTGCCGGGGTGGATGTTGTCGACGGTCAGGACGACATAGAGCTTGCCTTCCATGTCGACGACGGCGCCCTTGCGGAGCGAGCTGGCGGCTACCTTCACGTGAGAGTCCTCGAAGATCGGGCGACGGCGCGTTCAAGACCGCGCGCGCGTGTATTGCAGATGAATCCGTGTGCCCCTCTATAGCGAACGGGGCTAGATCGCCAGCCCTTCCGTCGTTTCGCCCTTTCCGAGCCAGCCCGTGACAGCCCCCTCTCCTTCTCCCTGGTGGAGCCCGCGCAAGCACCAGGACCGCCGGCCGTTCCTGCTGGCCCGCAACCGGATCACGGCGGCGGTGCGCGACTGGTTCGAAAGCCGCGACTTCCTGGAGATCGACGCCGCCTGCCTGCAGGTCTCGCCCGGCAACGAGGCGCACCTGCACGCCTTCTCGACCGAAGCGATCACCCTGGCCGGCGAGCGCGCGGCCCTGCACCTGCACACCTCGCCGGAATTCGCCTGCAAGAAGCTGCTGGCGGCCGGCGAAGAGCGGATCTTCAGCCTGGGCAAGGTGTGGCGAAACCGGGAACGGGGGCCGCTGCACCATCCGGAGTTCACCATGCTGGAATGGTACCGGGTCGGGCAGCCCTACGAGACCCTGATGGACGACTGCGCGGCCCTGCTGGCCCTGGCGGCGGAGACGGCGGGTAGCAAGCTTTTCAGCTTCCGGGGTCTGGACTGCGATCCTTTCGCCGCGCCCGAGCGGTTGACGGTGGCGCAGGCCTTCGACCGTCATGCTGGCGTCGATCTGCTGGCGAGCCTTGGCGAAGGCGGAGAGACCGACCGCGACGTCCTGGCGGCCTCGGCCACGGCGGCGGGGATCCGGGTGTCGGCCGACGACACCTGGGCCGACGTCTTCAGCCGGGTGATCGTTGAGAAGGTCGAGCCGAACCTGGGGATCGGCCGCGCCACGGTGCTGTGCGAATACCCGACCGCCGAGGCGGCCCTGGCGCGGCCCAAGCCGGGCGACCCGCGCGTAGCCGAACGCTTCGAGCTCTATGCCTGCGGGGTGGAGCTGGCCAACGCCTTCGGCGAACTGACCGACGCCGCCGAGCAGCGCCGGCGGTTCGTCGCCGAGATGGACGAGAAGCAGCGCGTCTACGGCGAGCGCTATCCCATCGACGACGACTTCCTGGCGGCCCTCGAGCACATGCCGCCCGCCGCCGGCTCGGCCCTGGGCTTCGATCGCCTGGTGCTGCTGGCCACCGGCGCGCGGCGCATCGACGAGGTGCTGTGGGTGCCGGTGGCGGAGGTCTGAGGCGATGAAGAGGCTCGCTCTGGTTTCCCTCGTCGTCGCGGTCCAGGCCTGCGCGCCCAACGCCCAGGATCAGCGCCGGACGGCGGCCCGCGACGCCGTTCGCGACGCCGGCTTCGCCGACGCCCGGTTCGAGCGCGGCCAGTCACCGACCTTGCTGAGCCTGTGCGACGTCGGCCAGCTCCACAAACGTGGCTGGGCCTTCCGTTGGCGAGCGCAGGGCGCCGAGGGTCTCTATTGCGCCCGCGACGACGGACGGACCGACACGATCATCCTGCTTGAAGGCTCCCCTGCCTCGGCCCCAATCGGCGACGTACCGATCGAAACGGCCACGCCCAAGGCGCGGAAGTTGGCCCGGACCGTGCGCTAAGCTCGCCCGACGGGGTGGAGCGGCGGCCGTACGATCTTTTTCAGGCGGAATGTCGGTTCCGCCGGCGGCTGCGCGTCCTATGGTCCGGACAGACGCGGAAAGGGAGAGCCGCCATGAAGATCGTCACCAGCCTCAGCTTCAAGGGCGAGTGCCGCCAGGCCTTCGAATTCTATGCCCAGGTGCTGGGCGGCAAGGTCACCGCCGCCATGCCGTTCGGCGACGGCCCGCCCGACATGCCGATCGATCCGAAATACAAGGACTGGCTGATGCACTGCTGGCTGGACGTCGGCGACCAGGCGCTGATGGGCGCCGACCTGCCGCCCGAGTTCGCCCCCAACATCGACAAGCCCAAGAACGGCTTCGACGTGACCTTCCACACGGACGACGCCGCCGAAGCCAGGCGGGTGTTCGAGGCCCTGGCCGAGGGCGGCAAGGTGGGCATGCCGTTCGCGGCCACCTTCTGGTCGCCGGGCTACGGCAGCCTGACCGACAGGTTCGGCATTCCGTGGATGGTCAACACCATCCCTGGCGCGGACTGGCGGCCGGGGACGTAGCTTCAGCGCCTTGAAAGCTCGTCATCCCGGCTCTCCGCGCTGCGCGCTGCGGCCGGGATGACGACGGTGGGGGATGGACGCCTATGCCTCCCGCCCCACCTCGGCCAGCAGCCAGTCGCGCACCTTGAGGATCCGCGCCAGCCGGGGCGCGTCGGCGCGCCAGACGACGTGGTGGCCGGTCTCGACCTCGACCTCGCCGGGGAAGGGGCGCACCAGGCGGCCGTCGCGCAGGTCGCGTTCGGAGAGGCCTTCGCGGGCCAGGGCGACGCCGATCCCCTGGGCGGCGGCGTCGAGCATCACCGAGGTGTCGTCGAAGGCCAGGCCCGTGATCATGGCCGGCGGCTCCAGCCCCATGCCCCGGAACCAGACGGCCCAGTGCACCCCGGTGTGGCGCAGCAGCGGCACGGTCAGCAGGTCGGCCGGACAGCTCATCGGGTGCTTCTCCAGGAAGCCCGGCGAGCAGACGGGGAACAGCCGCTCGCCCAGCAGCGGGATCGACTCCACGTCGGCCCAGGGGCCACGCCCGAAGCGCAGGGCGATGTCGACGCCGTCGGTGCGCAGGTCGGCCTTGCGATCCTCGATGCGCAGCTGCAGGTCGGCCTCGCCGGTGTCGGCGGCCAGGCGGGCCAGGCGCGTGACCAGCCAGCGGCTGGCGAAGGCGGCGGTGGCGCTGACCACCAGCGGCCCTTCGAGGGTCTGGCGGGCGCTCTCGACCCCGGCCTTCAGGATCGACAGGGCCTCGGCCACGTGCTCGGCTAGGCGCCGGGCGGTGGGCGTGGGGACCATGCCGTTGCCCTCGCGTCGGAACAGGGCCGCGCCCAGGTCCTCCTCCAGCTTGCGGATCTGCTGGCTGACCGCGCCGTGGGTGACGTGCAGCTCGTCGGCCGCGCGGCTGTAGCTGCGGTGGCGATAGGCCGCCTCCAGGGCGACCAGGGCGCTGAAGGGCGGAAGGCGCAACGCGACCCATCTCCGTTAGCTGGCCTCACAACCTGACGCAGAAGCCATCGTTCGTAAAGCCGACGTGGATTTGCGATTGTCTCCCTGCGGCCGCCCATCCCCGCGACCGCATCTAACAGGATTGAGACGATGAAACTGCTGCTTGCCGGCGGCGCCCTGGCGCTCGCCCTGATCGGCGCGATCGACCGCGCCCCCTCCTCGCCCTTCCGCGCCGAGCCCTGGCCCGGCAGCGTGCCGGTGCACAGCCCGAGGTGAGGGATGCCCTCCCGCTCTACTTTCCCGTCATTCCCGCCCTTGTGGCGGGAAACCCTGGTTCAGCCCGCAAGTGAAGCGCCAGCGGCGTGCCAAGCACGCCGCCCCGTCCGCCCTTGCGGTTGACAGAGGGGTTCCCGCCACAAGGGCGGGAATGACGGGAGGAAGGGGGAGCGCCACCCGCCGCATTTGCCAACCTCGCCCGTTCGGCGCATATCCCCGGCGATCATGATCGCCGCCAAGACCATCCGCAGCGCCAGGGCCCTGGCGGACGCCGGCCTCGTCGCCGCCGAACGCCTGCCGGCGCTGGAGCGCGTGGCCGCCCAGTACGCCGTGGCCATCACGCCCGACATGGCCCAGCTGATCGACGAGGCCGACCCTTTCGACCCGATCGCCCGCCAGTTCGTGGCCACGGAAGCCGAGCTGACCACCCTGCCCGCCGAGAGCGCCGACCCGATCGGCGACTTCGCCCACAGCCCGGTCGAGGGGATCGTCCATCGATACCCTGATCGCGTGCTGTTGAAGCCGACCCACACCTGCGCGGTCTATTGCCGCTTCTGCTTCCGCCGCGAGATGGTCGGGCCCGAGGGGCTGAAGACCCTGTCGCCGGCCGAGCTGGACGCCGCCTTCGCCTATGTCGCCGCCCGCCCGCAGATCTGGGAGGTGATCGTCACCGGCGGCGATCCCTTCGTGCTGTCGCCGCGCCGCCTCGCCGACCTGATGGACCGGCTGGAGGCCATCGAGCACGTCAAGGTCGTGCGCTTCCACACCCGCATCCCGTCCGTCGATCCGGAAGCGGTGACGCCCGAGCTGGTGGCGGCGCTGAAGCGCGGGAGCAAGGCGGTCTATGTCGCCCTGCACGCCAACCACGCCCGCGAACTGACGCCGGCCGCCCGCGCCGCCTGCGCGCGGCTGGTGGACGCCGGCGTGCCGATGATCGGCCAGACCGTGCTGCTGAAGGGCGTCAACGACGATCCCGAGAGCCTGGGCGCGCTGATGCGGGCGCTGGTCGAGACGCGGATCAAGCCCTACTACCTGCACCAGGGCGATCTGGCCCCCGGCACCAGCCACCTGCGCACCACCGTCGAGGAGGGCCAGGCGCTGATGAAGGCCATCCGCGGCCGCTATTCGGGCCTGTGCCAGCCGACCTACGTGCTCGACATCCCCGACGGCCACGGCAAGGTTCCGATCGGCCCCACCTATCTGGACGACGGCGCGGTCGAAGACCCGCGCGGCCAGACCCACGCCTATCCCCCGAAAGCCGACTGACCCCATGGCCTGGACCCGCACCTACGACGAGGCCGAGCCTCAGCGCGTCAACAAGTGGCTGGCCCAGAGCGGGGTCTGCTCGCGCCGCGAGGCCGAGGCCCTGATCGGCCAGGGCCTGGTGACCATCGACGGCGAGGTCGTCGAAGACGCCGGCCGCAAGATCCTGCCTGGCCAGACCCTGGTGCTGAACGACGGCGCCACCGCCCAGTTGGGCGCCGCCATGACGGTGATGATCCACAAGCCGATCGGCATCGTCTCGTCCCAGCCGGAAGGCGAGCAGATCCCGGCCGTGCGGCTGCTGACCAGGGCCGCCCAGTTCGGCCAGCCCGGTCCCGTGCCCGGCCGCGACAGCAAGCTGGCCCCTGTGGGGCGGCTGGACATGGACTCCCGGGGCCTCTTGATCCTGTCCGAGGACGGGGTGGTGGCCAAGGCGGTGATCGGCCCGGAGTCGACGCTGGAGAAGGAATACCGCGTCCGGGTGCGCGGCGAGCTGACCCGCGAGAAGATCGACTGGCTGCGCCATGGCCTAGAGCTGGACGGCCGCAAGCTGAAGCGCGCCGTCGTCGATCGCCTGGGCCAGGAGACCCTGCGCTTCGTGCTGACCGAAGGCCGCAACCGCCAGATCCGCCGGATGTGCGACCTGGTCGAGCTGGACGTCATCGACCTGTTCCGCCACCGCGTCGGCCCGATCGAACTGGGCGACCTGCCCGAAGGCCGCTGGCGCCCGCTGACGGCGGCCGAGCGCGAGGCGCTGATCAAGGGCTGAGGCCCTCTCCGCCTTACCCCGCTGTCCTGGCGAGAAGCGTTACCGAAGTTTCAGTTGTCCGCAGGCCGCGGGCGCCCGAGCTTCCGCTGATGCTTCTTCGCTTTTCCCCCGCCCTGGTTCTCGCCGCCGCGATCCTCGCCGACGGTTCCGCGGCCCTCGCCCAGACGGCCGAGGACTTCAAAGCCGACGCGCTGTCGATCGACCGGCTGATCGAAGACAACTACGCCTATCTCGACCGCTTTCCGTCAGGAGCGGCGACGTCGAGCCCGCGGCTGCGCGCCGAGGCCGAGGCGGTGCGCGACTCGCGCTCGTTGACCCGTTACGCCGAGCGCCGCCTGGCGGCCCTGGCCGACCCGCACGCCATCACCAGCCGTTCCTTCAACGACAGCTGGGCGCTGGTTCCCAGCTATTCCGACCTCTGGATCGAGCCGGACGCCGGCGGCTATCGCGTCACGGCCGTCCGCCCGGACACGCCGGCGGCCACGGCAGGCGTGGCGGTCGGCGATCGCCTGCTGGAGGTCGACCATGCGCCGACGGCGCAGGCGGTGGCGGCCTTCTGGCGCGACCTTGGGGTCGAGGTTCCGCCGGACGGCGCGGGCTATGCGGCGCGGCAGCTGGCGGCGGGGCGTCGCGACCGGCCGCGCGTGCTGACCATCCGCAAGGCGTCGGGCGAGGTCCGCACCCTGAGCCTGCCGAGCCTCTACGCCACGCCGCGCCAGGACCGGCCGCCGGTCACCGTCGAACGCGGCGGCAAGGCGCTGACCATCCGGTTCAACGACTCGCTGGGCGACGACGCCACGATTTCGGCCTTCGATCAGGCGATGGCGCAGGCCCGCCCCGGCGAGACCGTCATTCTCGACCTGACCGAGACGCCCAGCGGCGGAAACACGGTGGTCGCCCGCGCCGTGATGGGCTGGTTCGTCTCGTCGGCGCGGCCCTATCAGGTGCACCGGCTGATCGCCGAGGAGCGCCAGAGCGGCGTGCCGCGCCAATGGATCGAGGAGGTGCTGCCCCGCGCGGGCCGTCATCATTCCGGTCCGGTGAAGGTGCGGGTCGGGCGCTGGACCGGCAGCATGGGCGAAGGCCTGGCGATCGGCCTGGACGCCCTCGGCGCGAAGGTCTCGGGATGTCCGATGGCCGGCCTGCTGGGGGCGGTCTACGACTACCGCCTGGACCATTCCGGTCTGGTCCTGAAGCTGCCGACCGAGCGCCTGTCGAGCGTCGGCGGCGTTCGCCGGGAAGACTTCGCCTGCAAGCCCTGAAGGCGCTTTTCGCCGATCCTGGTCATGGGCCGGAACTAAACGGGCGATTGAACTCGCGCCTGTACCGAAACTTTCCGCCCATTTTTGCAAGTTCGCCGGACGCCGTTTCAAAGCGGCAACATCGCCGCCACTTCGCATTGCTAGCCGTGCGGTCCCCTCAATTTCGGAGACCGACATGAAAGCCGTTCTCGCCGCGATCGCCCTGAGCCTCGCCGCCGCCTCTTCCGCCCCCGCCCTGGCCCAGGGTCACGACCAGCACGGCGCCCAGGCGCCGGCCGCCCAGCAGCCGCAACAACAACGCCACGACGCCAAGCCGGGCAAGGAATCCAAGCAGGAACGCCACGTCCGCGCCTGCAAGGCCAAGTACCGCAGCTTCGACGCCAAGCGCGACGCCTTCCGCGGTCCGAACGGCAAATGGATCAAATGCCGCCTCTAGCAGTTTAGCTTGAGCGTCGGGTCGCCAGCGTCGGCGACCCGACATTTCCTACCCTCGCCTATCCCCGACCATCTTCGCCGCCCGCCCGCGCCCAGAGGCCGTCCATGACCGAATCCAGCCCGTCCTACTCCGCCCGCAAGCCCAGCCGTCGGGCGCGGATCATCGGCGGCGCCGTCGCCGTGGCGGCCCTGGCGGGCGTCGGCGTCCTGGCCTGGACCCTGCTGCACAACGGCGGCCAGGGCGGCGGCGATATGGGCGGACCCGGTGGTCCCGGCGGCCCGGGCGGCGGCGGTCGTCGCGGCGGTCCGGCCAGCACCGTGGCGGTGGCGACGGCGGCCAAGGCCGACCTGCCGGTGGTGATCGAGGCCCTGGGCACCGTGACCCCGGCGGCGACCGTCACCGTCAAGCCGCAGGTCTCGGGCGTCATCACCCAGGTGCTGTTCCGCGAGGGCCAGCTGGTCCAGGCCGGCCAGACCCTGGTGCAGATCGATCCCCGACCGTTCCAGATGAGCCTGATGGAAGCGCAGGGCAACCTGACCCGCGACGAGGCCCAGCTGTCGGTCGCCCAGCTGACCCTGAAGCGCTACCAGACCCTGCTGGCCCAGGACTCCATCGCCCGCCAGGAGGTCGACACCCAGGCCGCGACGGTCAAGCAGCTGGAAGGCACCGTGATGGCCGACCGCGCCGCCGTCGGCACCGCGCGGCTGAACCTCGGCTTCGCCCGCATCGTCGCCCCGGTCAGCGGCCGGGTCGGCCTGCGCGTGGTGGATGTCGGCAACTACATCGCCTCGGGCGACTCCAGCGGCGTGGCGGTGATCACCACCCTGTCGCCGATCGACGTTGAATTCACCGTCCCGCAGGACGACGTGCCGCGCATCTCGCAGCGGGTGTTCGGCGGCGCGACCCTGCCGGTCACCGTGCTCGACCGCACCCGCACCAACACCCTGGACCAGGGCACGTTCTCGACCCTCGACAACCTGGTCGACACCGGCACCGGCACGGTGAAGGGCAAGGCCCGCTTCCCCAACACCGGCGGCAAGCTGTTCCCCAGCCAGTTCGTCAATGTCCGCATCCAGCTCGACACCCTGAAGGACGCCATCGTCGTGCCGGCCACGGCCGTGCGCCAGGGCTCGGACGGCTCGTTCGTCTGGAAGCTGAAGAGCGACCAGACCGTCACCAAGACCAAGGTCACGACCGGTCAGGCGACGACGACCCAGGTGGCGGTCACGCAAGGCCTCGCCATCGGCGACAAGGTGATCACCGAGGGCGGCGACCGCCTGACCGAAGGCGGCAAGGTGCAGCTGCCGGGCCAGGTGCAGCGTCAAGGCGCCGGCAAGGGCAAGAAGGGCGAGCAAGGCAAGGGCGGCGAAGGCCGCCGGCGTCCGGAATAGGCCGGAAGCCGCCCCATGAACCCCTCGCGTCCCTTCATCCAGCGGCCGGTCGCCACGGCCCTGTTCATGGCGGCCATCGTCCTGGCCGGCCTGGTCGGCTTCAAGCTGCTGCCGCTGTCGGCCCTGCCGGAGGTGGATTACCCCACCATCCAGGTCCAGACCCTGTACCCGGGCGCGAGCCCCGAGGTGATGAGCCAGACCGTCACCGCCCCGCTGGAAAAGCAGCTGGGCGAGATGTCGGGCCTGACCCGCATGAGCTCGGTCAGCACGGCCGGCGCCAGCATCATCACCCTGCAGTTCGGCCTGGGCGAGACCCTCGACGTCGCCGAGCAGGAAGTGCAGGCGGCGATGAACGCGGCGGACTCGCTGCTGCCGGCCGACCTGCCCGCCCCGCCGACCTACGCCAAGGTCAATCCGGCCGACGCGCCGGTGCTGACCCTGGCGATCACCTCCGACACCCTGCCGCTGACCGAGGTGCAGAACCTGGTCAACACCCGCCTGGCCCAGAAGATCAGCCAGGTCTCGGGCGTGGGCCTGGTGTCGCTCAGCGGCGGCCAGAAGCCGGCGATCCGCATCCAGGCCGACACCCAGGCGATGGCCTCGTACGGCCTGACCCTGTCGAACCTCGAGACCGCGATCAGCAACGCCAACGCCAACAGCGCCAAGGGCAGCTTCGATGGTCCCACCCGCACCTACACCATCAACGCCAACGACCAGCTGCTGACGGTCGACGACTATCTGGACCTCGTCGTCACCTACAAGAACGAGGCCCCGATCCGCATCCGCGACGTGGCCAGCGTGGTGCAGAGCGCCGAGAACACCCGCCTGGGCGCCTGGGCCGGCAAGACCCCGTCGATCATCGTCAACGTCCAGCGCCAGCCGGGCGCCAACGTCATCAAGACGGTCGACGCCATCAAGGCCAAGCTGCCCGAGCTTCAAGCGGGTTTGCCCGCCACCCTGAAGGTCGAGGTCCTGGCCGACCGCACCACCGGGATCCGCGCCTCGGTCCACCACGTGGAGATGGAGCTGGTGCTGGCCGTGGTGATGGTCGTGCTGGTGATCTTCTTCTTCCTGCACAGCCTGCGCGCCACGATCATCGCCAGCCTGGCCGTGCCGATCTCGCTGATCGGCTCGTGCGGGGTGATGTACCTGCTGGGCTTCTCGCTCAACAACCTGTCCCTGATGGCCCTGACCATCGCGACCGGCTTCGTCGTCGACGACGCCATCGTCATGATCGAGAACATCATCCGCCACATGGAGCGGGGCGAAAAGCCGTTGCAGGCGGCGCTGAAGGGCGCGCGCGAGATCGGCTTCACGATCATCTCGCTGACCATCTCGCTGATCGCCGTGCTGATCCCGCTGCTGTTCATGGGCGACGTGGTCGGGCGCCTGTTCCGCGAGTTCGCCATCACCCTGTCGATCACCATCCTGATCTCGGCCGTGGTGTCGCTGACCCTGACCCCGATGCTGTCGGCCCGCTGGCTGAAGAGCCACGCGGAAGAGGAAGAAAAGCCCGACAGCGTCGGCAAGAAGGCCCAGGCGCTGTTCGAGAAGATCGAGGGCCGCTACGAGGTCGCCCTGGCCTGGGTCATGGCCCGCCAGAAGGCCACCCTGGTCGTCGCCGTCGCCACCCTGGTGCTGACCGGCGTGCTCTACATGGTCATCCCCAAGGGCCTGTTCCCGACCCAGGACACCGGCCAGCTGCAGGCCCGCACCGAGGTCGAGCAGTCGGTGTCGTACGAGCGCATGGCCGGCCTGCAACAGCAGGCGGCGGAAGCCATCCTGGAGGACCCGGCGGTGGAGAACGTCGCCTCGTTCATCGGGGTGGACGGCGCCAACAACAGCATGCTCCACACCGGCCAGATGCAGATCAACCTGAAGGCCGACCGCAGCGGCTCGCAGGAAAAGATCATGCAGCGGCTGCGCGAGCGCGTGGCCGCCGTGCCGGGCGTAACCCTCTATCTCCAGCCCACCCAGGACCTGACCATCGACGCCGAGAGCGGCCCGACCCAGTACCGCCTGTCGCTGGAAGGCGCCGACACCGCCACGGTCAAGGAATGGGCCGGCAAGCTGGCCGCCAAGCTCGCCGAGGTGAAGGCCGTCCGCAACGTCTACAGCGACGCCTCGGCCACCGGCTCGGCCGCCTATATCGACATCGACCGCGACACCGCCGCCCGGCTTTCGATCACCGCCTCGGACATCGACGACGCCCTCTACAGCGCCTTTGGCCAGCGGATCGTCTCGACCATCTTCACCGAGACCAACCAGTACCGGGTGATCCTGGAGGCCAAGCCCGGCCTGCTGACCGACCCGGCCTCGCTGGGCAACCTCAACCTCAAGACCGGCGGCGGCTCGCCCGCCCCGCTGGCGGCCTTCTCGACCATCAAGGAAAAGCAGGCGCCGCTGCAGGTGACCCACGTCGCCCAGTTCCCGGCCACCACCATCGGCTTCGACACCGCTTCGGGCGTGTCGCTGGGCCATGCGGTGGACGAGGTGCGCAAGGCGATGAAGGACATCGGCATGCCCACGTCGGTGACCCACACCTTCCTAGGCGCGGCCGGGGCCTACGAGAACTCGCTGAGCAACCAGCTGTGGCTGATCCTGGCGGCCGTGGTCTGCGTCTACATCGTGCTGGGCGTGCTCTACGAGAGCTACATCCACCCGCTGACCATCCTGTCGACCCTGCCGTCGGCGGGCGTCGGGGCGCTGCTGGCCCTGTGGGTGACGGGCAATGACCTCGGCGTGATCGGGATCATCGGCATCATCCTGCTGATCGGCATCGTCAAGAAGAACGCGATCATGATGATCGACTTCGCCATCGAGGCCGAACGCAACGAGGGCAAGTCGCCCGAGAAGGCGATCTTCCAGGCCGCCATCCTGCGCTTCCGCCCGATCCTGATGACCACCCTTGCGGCCCTGTTCGCCGCCGTGCCGCTGATGCTGGGCTTCGGCGAAGGCGCCGAGCTGCGCCGTCCGCTGGGCATCGCCATCTTCGGCGGCCTGCTGGTCAGCCAGTTGCTGACGATGTTCACCACGCCGGTCGTCTATCTGGCCTTCGACCGCCTGGCGCCCAGCGCCAAGGGCCGCCGCGAGGACGGGAACGCCGACGAGGGCCGGGTCGAGCGTCCGCTGCCGGGGCTGCCGTCATGAACCTGTCGGCGCCCTTCATCCGCCGGCCGGTGGCCACGGTCCTGCTGACCGTCGGCCTGGCCATGGCGGGCATCTTCGGCTTCTTCGTGCTGCCGGTCTCGCCCCTGCCGCAGGTGGACTATCCGACCATCGCGGTGTCGGCCAGCCTGTCGGGGGCCAGTCCCGAGACCATGGCCTCCAGCGTCGCCACGCCGCTGGAACGGCGCCTCGGCGTGATCTCCGGCGTCAACGAGATGACCTCGCAGAGCTCGTCGGGTTCGACCCGGGTGACCCTGCAGTTCGACCTCAACCGCAAGATCGACGGCGCCGCCCGCGAGGTGCAGGCGGCTATCAACGCCACCCGCGCCGACCTGCCGGCGACGCTGAAGAGCAACCCGACCTACAGCAAGATGAACCCGTCGGACTCGCCGGTGATCATCCTGGCCCTGACCTCGGACACCAAGACGCCGGGCCAGATCTACGACGCGGTGTCGAACATCGTCTCCCAGCGCGTCTCGCAGGTGCAGGGCGTCGGCGGGGTCGAGATCGGCGGCGGCTCGCTGCCGGCCGTGCGGATCTCGGTCAATCCGTTCCTGCTCAACAAGTACGGGGTGAGCCTGGAGGACGTGCGCGCCTCGATCCAGGCGGCCAACGCCAACCGCCCCAAGGGCGCCCTCGAAGGCGACGGCAAGCGCTACCAGATCTACACCTCGAGCAGCGGCCGCACGGCGGCCGACTACGCCGGCCTGCTGGTGGCCTGGCGCGGCGACGCCGGCGTCAAGCTGTCGGACGTGGCCGACGTCAAGGACAGCGTCGCCAACACCCGGACGCTGGGCCTCTTCAACGGCAAGCCGGCGATCATCGTGCTGATCACCCGCCAGCCGGGCGCCAACATCATCGAGACCGTCGACAGCGTGCGCGAGGCCCTGCCCGAGCTGCGCGCCCAGCTGCCCAGCGACATCAGCGTGCAGGTGGCCAGCGACAGCACCAACTCGATCCGCTCGTCGCTGAAGGAGATCGAGATCACCCTGCTGATCTCGATCGTCCTGGTGGTGCTGGTGGTCAGCGCCTTCCTGCGCAGCGCCCGGGCGACCTTCATCCCGACGGCGGCGACCATCGTCTCGCTGCTGGGCACCTTCGGCGTGATGTACCTGCTGGGCTTCTCGCTCAACAACCTGTCCCTGATGGCCATCACCGTGGCGACCGGGTTCGTCGTCGACGACGCCATCGTCGTGCTGGAGAACACCCAGCGCCACATCGAGGCGGGCATGGACCGCTTCAAGGCCGCCGTGCTGGGCGCGCGCGAGGTGGGCTTCACCGTGCTGTCGATCAGCGTCTCGCTGGTGGCGGTGTTCATCCCGCTGCTGTTCATGGGCGGCCAGGTGGGGCGCCTGTTCCGCGAGTTCGCCGTCACCCTGTCGGCGGCGGTGCTGATCTCGCTGGTCATCAGCCTGACGACCACGCCGATGATGTGCGCCTACCTGCTGCGCGCCCGCCCCGAAGGTCACCAGGAAGGCCGCATCGCCCGCGCATTCGAGAAGCTGTTCGACCGCATCCAGCGGCTCTACGCCCGGTCGCTGGATTGGGCCCTGGCGGCCAAGCCGCTGGTGCTGATGATCCTGATCGCGGTCATCGGCATGACCATCTGGCTCTACATCGCCGTGCCCAAGGGCTTCTTCCCGCAGCAGGACAGCGGCCAGCTGATGGCCGGCATGCGGGCCGACGAAAGCGTCTCCTCGCAGGTCATGCAGGCCAAGTTGCGGACCGTGGTCGACATCATCCGCAAAGACCCGGCCGTCGACACAGTGGTCGGCTTCACCGGCGGCAACCGCTCGGGCGGCGGCTTCATGTTCGTCAACCTCAAGCCCGTCTCCGAACGCAAGGACAAGGGCAGCGCCGTCATCGCCCGCCTGCGGCCGCAGCTGCAGAAGGTCACCGGCCTGTCGATCTTCCTCAACCCCGTGCAGGACGTGCGGATGGGCGGGCGGTCGAGCAACTCGACCTACCAGTACACCCTGACCAGCGACTCCAGCGCCGCCCTCAAGGAATGGGTGCCGAAGCTGGCCGAGGCGATGAAGGAGCACTCCGACGTCATGACCGACGTCGACAGCGACCAGTCGGAGAACGGCGTCGAGACCCTGGTCACGATCGACCGCGACAGCGCCTCGCGCATGGGCGTCACGCCCAAGGCCGTGGACAACGCGCTCTACAACGCCTTCGGCCAGCGCCAGGTCGCCACCATCTACGAGGACGTCAACCAGTACGGCGTGATCCTGGAGTGGAACCAGAAGTTCGCCCAGGGCCCGGAGGCGCTGAACGACGTCTATGTGCCGACCAGCACCAGCAGCACGACCACCACGGCCAGCACGAGCGGGGCGTCGGTCAATCCGTCGCTGCGCGACGCCTCAACCGGCTCGACGCTGAACACCTCGGCCACGCCGATGACCCCGCTGATGGACATCGCCAGCGTCTCGCAGAACGCCACCCCGACCTCGGTCAACCACCAGAACGGCGAGCTGGCGACCACCGTGTCGTTCAACCTGCCCGACGGGGTGTCGCTGTCGCAGGCCCAGGCGGCCATCACCCAGGCCGAGGCCGACATCGGCCTGCCGACCAGCGTGCGCGGCAGCTTCCAGGGCAGCGCCCGCAGCTACAACGAGCAGATGAAGCAGCAGCCCTACCTGATCGCCGCGGCGCTGGTGGCGATCTACATCGTGCTGGGCATCCTCTACGAGAGCTACGTCCACCCGGTGACGGTGCTGTCGACCCTGCCCGCCGCCGGCGTCGGGGCGGTGCTGGCCCTGCTGCTGTTCGGCATGGAGTTCTCGATCATCGCGCTGATCGGGGTGTTCCTGCTGCTGGGCATCGTCAAGAAGAACGCCATCCTGATCATCGACTTCGCCCTGGAGGCCCAGCGGGCCCGGGGGCTGACGGCGCTGGAGGCGGTGCGCGAGGCCAGCCTCCTGCGCTTCCGCCCGATCCTGATGACGACCCTGGCCGCCGCCCTGGGCGCCCTGCCCCTGGCCATCGGCTTCGGCGAAGGCGCCGAGCTGCGTCGGCCGCTGGGCATCACCATCATCGGCGGCCTGATCGCCAGCCAGCTGCTGACCCTCATCACCACCCCGGTCGTCTACGTCTACATGGACCGCCTGCGCGGCAAGCGGCGCAAGGACGAGCGCGACCTGACCCACATGCCCGCCCCGCCGGAGCCCGCCCGATGACCGCCCGCCTTCTGACTTCGCTTCCCCTGCTCGCTCTCGTCGCGGCCTGCTCGACGACGCCGGCCTACGAGGCTCCCAAGCTCGCCTCGCCGACGCCCGCCGCCTGGAAGGCGCTGGACGGCTGGAAGGCCGCCGATCCGGCCGACCACGTCGATCGTGGCGACTGGTGGACCCTGCTGGGCGATCCGCAGCTGGACGCCCTGGCCCAGCGGGTGAAGGTCAACAACCAGACCATCGCCTCGGCCGAAGCCGCCTATCGCCAGGCCCGCGCCCTGGTGAAGGAGCAGCGCGCCTCGCTGTTTCCCGCGATCGACCTGTCGGGCTCGGCCACCAAGACCGGCGGCGGCGGCGCCTCGTCGTCCAGCAAGGGCGAGCGCTACCAGGCCGGCATCGGCGCCAGCTGGGAGCCCGATGTCTGGGGCCGCATCCGTGCGACGGTGAACAACGCCAAGGCCTCGGCCCAGGCCAGCGCCGCCGACCTGGCCGCCGCCGAGCTGTCAGCCCAGGGCGAACTGGCCACCAACTATCTGGGCCTGCGCCAGACCGACGCCGAGATCGCTCTCGTCCAGGCCACGGTCGAGGGCTACCAGCGGTCCCTGAAGATCACCCAGAACCGTTACGACGCAGGCATCGCCCCGCGCTCGGACGTGCTGCAGGCCCAGACCACCCTGGCCAACGCCCAGTCGACCCTGGAGGGCCTGAGCCAGACCCGCGCCACCTACGAGAACGCCGTGGCGGTGCTGGTCGGCGAGCCGGCCAGCAGCTTCACGATCGCCGCCGATCCCAACTGGTCGGCCAGCGTACCGGAAATCCCCGTCGGCCTGCCCTCGACCCTGCTGGAGCGCCGTCCGGACGTCGCCGCCGCCGAGCGCCGCGTGGCCGCCGCCAACGCCGAGATCGGCTTGGCCCGCGCCGCCTATTTCCCGACCTTCACCCTGACCGGCGACGGCTCGAGCAGCGCCACCAAGCTGGGCGACCTGTTCGCGGCCTCGACCAACACCTGGTCGCTGGGCCTGGCCGCGGCCCAGACCCTGTTCGACGCCGGCGCGCGCAAGGCCCAGGTCGCCCAGGCCCGCGCCTCGTACGACGCCGCGGCCGCCGACTATCGCCAGACGGCGCTGGAGGCCTTCCAGGACGTCGAGAACCAGCTGACGGCCGTACGGGTGCTGGAGCGCCAGTACGCCCTCCTGCAGACGGCCTCGACCGCCGCCGATCAGACCGAACAGATGCTGCTGAACCAGTATCGCGCCGGCCAGGTGGCCTATACCGACGTCGTCACCGCCCAGGCCTCGGCCCTGTCGGCCCGGCGCGAACTGGCCACGGCCCGGGTGTCGCGCCAGGCGGCCGCCGTGGCCCTTGTGCAGGCGCTGGGCGGCGGATGGGCGGGGGTGAAGGGGTAGGGGTCGCGCCCTACCCCGCCCCCTACCCGGCCGTCGTCTCGGCGGCGATGCGCATCTTGCGGAAGGCGGCGGTCAGGTCGGCCTTGGCCTGAGCCAGGGCGCCGCCGTTGCGCAAGCTGCGGCGGGCGTCGGCGACGGCGCCGCGGTTGACCTGGTCGGCGACCTGGCCGGCGACGCGATGGAACTCGCGGTGGGCCTCCAGGCAGTGCAGGTGCAGGTGGCTGCCCGGCATCCGCCGGTGGCCCTCGCCGTGCAGCCACTGGCCCGCGGCGCACTGGCGCTCGGCGCGGACGGCGACGGCGTCGACCTGGCGGCCGCCGCCCATGGCCTCTTCGAGGTCCTCGCAGATGCGATTGTGAAACTGGGTCTGTTCGAGAAAGTCCATGACCACGCTCTCACGCTGGGGGCGACTGAACGTGCGCAATGACGACTTTCGGTTTCGCGATTATTGCGCCCAGGTTGCAGTTTGACGAAGGGCGGGCTCAAGGCCCCGCCATCGCCGATTTCGCGGGCGCCCGGCCTGCGCGGCGCCCGCCGGACAACCCTGGATATCGCCGCACGTCCGGCGCGACATTCGACCGTAACAGTCTCCCGGAACAACGGCCTCCGCTTCATCCGATGACGGAGGGACGCCGAAATGACCCGGACCAAAGAAGACGTGCGCGAGGCCGCCGCCTGGCTGGAGCGCCTGCGTGCGCCCGACGCCGGCGAGGCGGACCACGAAGCGTTCGAGGCCTGGATCGCCCAGCCCCGCCGCCGCGACGCCGTCGAGGCGGTGCAGGCCATCGAGGCCGAGATCGCCAGCTGGGATCCGCCGGAGCCTTCGGTGTGGCGCGACCTGAGGGTCCTGGCCCTGGGCGGAGCGGGCATCGCCGTCGCGGCCCTGGCGGTCGCGGGCGTGCTGGCGCACTGAGGCGCCAGATGCTCCCCCTCTGGGGGAGCTGTCGGCGAAGCCGACTGAGGGGGTCTGCTCGGCGCAGGTCGGCGCGGGGGGGGGGGGGGGGGGGGGGGGGGGGGGGGGGGGGGGGGGGGGGGGGGGGGGGGGGGGGGGGG